>CALXJW010000030.1 GCA_944388725.1 uncultured Clostridia bacterium
ATATGAATTTGTATATAAAAAACTCCTATAATTTTTGATGTATTTATTTTACATCGCCAATTATAGAAGGTTTATTTTGAATAGTTACACATATTATTCCATTTAAAATGGACTGGACTTATAAATAATTATAATTATTGTGTTAAAAAAATTTTATTACAAGATTAATATATATCTAATGTTGAGTATCTTATAACATTTTTTGTCAAAGTCTATATATTCCAAAAGCACTATTACTTACTGTGGTAATAGTGCTTTTGGATTTTTAATGTATTACAAATACTCACATTTATCTGGAAGTACCTGTTTTAACATTTTTAGATATGAAAAATATTCATCCCTAAATCGTCCACTGGAATCAGCTTCCAATAGTGAGATAATAGAGTCATATAGCTGATAACTGTTACTCTGTGCCTCATCCTGCAAAAATGTAATTGCATAGTCCAATGCAATTATCTCTCGCTCTATATCTGTACAAATAGATTTGTCATTACATCTAATAGAAATCCATTCATTGAATCCTGAAAAACAAACATTCACTTTCTTGCCATACCTATGGCTTAGTATTTTCTCTGCATCAACCATAAGCTCTCGGATATATTCCGTATATCGCTCTGTAATTTTGTAGATATATCTGCCAGTTTCACTTGAAAAATGTACTTTTCCGCAGTACAATTTTTGTTCTCCAAATTCGTTAAGTACAAGATTTCCTTTCATATTCTGTGGGATCAAAATCTTTCCAGGTGTCTTAAACGATTCACTTTGTACCATGTTACACGGCAAATGTATAAATGCTCTTTGTAAAATTGCTCTAAGAAGAAGTTGCTTATCGAATTCCTCACTAAGATACCTTAATTGTATGTCATACTCTCTCCACAGATCAATATTGTTTTTAGAAAATACTGTAGATTCCGAAAGATTTTGCATGAATATACCATCGCTTTTTATTTCAATAAAAAAAGTATCAAAGAAATTCCGACTAAAACTACCTAGTATTTCTCTAGTAATTTCCGCCAAAATTTTATCGTGCCAAGCATAACAAATACAATAAGTCCCATCATCGTTACATATCAATGACTTAGTTCCACTGAGCATCTCAACGGGTGTCATAGTATCGGTCACAAATCCCATTTTTTTTGCATATTCTAAAATTTCCCTTCGTAAATTTTTCTGTGTCCTTGGCGCTAACACTCCACACACAATTGCTCCCTCAAACCTCCTTATATCTGAATTAATCATTTCCAAGCCAAGTGTTCCGTCTAGTGTCAAATAAACATTTCTCGTCAACCCATATCTAAAGAGCTCACCAACCTCATCAGGTGTTAGCGATACTAACCCTCTATCAGTACATCCATCCCATGTAAGAATCAGCTCTCTATTCTCCCAAGGCCCCATCCGATCAGTCACAATAGTACTTTGATCATCCATTTCGCAAATGATTTGAGATTCTATAAATGTGCTGACATAGCTATTTTCCATCTCTATTTCTCCTTTCCTATTCTTGCATTTGCAAGTTAATATACTTATATAATACAATATTCTAGTCTTAAAATCAATATTTTAGATTATTATACAATTATGAGAAGTAAAATAAAAATTTTACTTCTCATAACTGTTATTACATTTTCGTTACATATTTGTTGTTTAAATCATTCACATTATACATTCAACGCATTTTCAATTAACTTATCCAATAAATATGAATATTGTATTCCTACATTTTCAAACAATTTTGGATACATACTTATTTTTGTAAATCCCGGCATTGTATTTATTTCATTAATATAAATTTTATTTGTATCTTTTTCCACAAAGAAATCTACTCTCGACAAACCTTTCCCATCAATTGCCTTAAATGCTTTAATTGCAAGTTTTCTTATTTCTTCTATTTGTTTTTCATCTATATTTGCAGGAATTATAGTTTTAGATTCTGGAATATTATATTTTGCATCGAAACTATAAAATTCTTCTGCTGGCATTATTTCTCCTACAGTTGAGGCTATTATTTCGTTTTCATCTAATACAGCACATTCTACTTCTTTTCCATCTATTCCTTGTTCAACTAATATTTTATTATCATATTGTCCTGCATTTTCTATTGCTTTTTTTAACTCATCAACATTTGTTGCTTTTTTTACTCCAACTGATGAACCAGAGTTTGATGGTTTAACGAAAACAGGGAATTTTAATTTTGAAGTAATAGTTTTAAATTTTAATTCTTCTTCTTCAAAATTATCATTAATAATTTTATATACATCATTTTGTTTTCTTATATAAATATATGGCGCCTGTGGAATCCCTGCTTTTTCAAATATCATTTTAGTATATACTTTATCCATTCCAACACTTGATGCTAATACTCCACATCCTACATATGGAACTTGTAACATTTCCAACATTCCTTGTATTGTTCCATCTTCTCCATATTTTCCATGCAATACTGGAAATACTGCATCTAATTCTTTTAAATACCATATTAGATTGTATATTTCTTCTTTTTTATTATCTTTTACTTCAAACCATTTTCCATATTGGTTTATAAAGATTTCGTGTATTTCATATTTTTCTTTATTTAAATTTTCTAATACTGATTTTGCAGACATTTCTGATACTTCTTTTTCTGTAGAAATACCTCCATAAATCACTCCTAATTTTATCATTTTTTATCACGTCCTTCATTTTAATGTATATTCAATATAAATTTTTATATGTTATATTTTTCTTTTTTAGTATAATGTGTATGTAAATATTTGTGTGCAATCTCACTTCCTGGTTCTTTTAAAAATTCTTTATATAATTCTTGCATTACAGGATTTTCATGTGATTTTCTTATTACACTTTTTTCATCTATATCATATAAAGCATCTGCTCTTAATTTTCTAACATCTACTGCAGCTCTTGTTCTTGAATTTTTTATAGGTTGACCTCCACCCATTACACATCCTCCTGGACATGCCATTATTTCTACAAATTGATATTCACATTTTCCTTGTTTTATTTGTTCCATTATTTTTCTAGCATTGGCTAAACCACTTGCTACTGCAATTTTTATTTCTTTTCCTGCTATTTGTAGTGTTGCTTCTTTTATTTCTTTTTCTCCTCTTACTGCTTCATATTCTACTTTTTCTAAACTTTTGCCTTCTAAAGTATCTACTGCTGTTCTGATAGCTGCTTCCATAACTCCACCTGTTGTTCCAAATATTGCACCTGCTCCTGAAGCATCTCCCATAGGAATATCAAAATCTCCGTCTTCTAATGCATTAAAATTAATATTTGCTTGTCTTATCATTCTTGCTAGTTCTCTTGTTGTTAATACATAATCTACATCTCTTAATGTATCTACTTCCATTTCTTCTCTTGATGCTTCATATTTTTTAGCAATACATGGCATTATAGATACTGTTACTATTTTTGATGGTTCTACATTGTATTTTTGTGCAAAATATGATTTTATTATTGCTCCAAACATTTGATGTGGTGATTTACAACTTGATAAATGATCTAATAAATCTGGATAATTTTTTTCTGCAAATCTTACCCATCCTGGGCTACAAGATGTTATCATAGGCAATGTTCCGCCTTTTGTTAATCTTTCTATAAATTCATTTGCTTCTTCCATTATTGTAAGATCTGCACCTGTATTTGTATCAAATACTTTATTAAATCCTAAGTATTTAAGAGCTGTTACCATTTTTCCTTTTACATTTGTTCCTATTGGCATAGCAAATTCTTCACCTAATGCTACCCTTACCGCTGGTGCTGTTTGTACGACAACATAACTTTCATCATCTTTTAACTTTTTCCATACATCATCAATATATTCTTTTTCTCTTAATGCTCCTGTTGGACAACTTTCTATACATTGACCACAAAATGTACAATCTACATCATTTAAACTACAATCATATGTTGTAGATATACATGAATTAAATCCTCTGTTTATGCAATCTATTGCTCCAATTTCTTGAACATTTTTACAAGTTGCTACACATCTTCTACATAAAATACATTTATTAAAATCTCTTTCAATTGCAGGTGATTTGTCGTCTATTTTATGTTCTGTCATTTCTCCTTCATAATTTATTTTTTGTATATTAAATTGTATACACAAATTTTGTAATTCACAGTTTCCTGAACGGGTACATGTTAAACAATCTTTATGATGATTTGAAAGTATTAATTCTAGTATTGCTTTTCTTGCTTCTAATACTTCTGGTGAATGTGTTTTTACTACCATTCCTTCTTCCACTTTTTGTATACATGAAGTTGCAAATCCTTTTCTTCCTTCAACTTCTACTATGCACATTCTACAATCTCCAACTTCGTTTATATCTTTTAAAAAGCATAATGTTGGTATATCAATTCCATTTTGTCTTGCCGCTTCTAATATTGTTGTTCCTTTTTTTGCTTTTGCCTCAATTCCATCTATTTTAAAATTTATTATTTCTTCTTCCATGGATTTTCCTCCTTTAATTTCCGATTGCTTTAAATGGACATGCTTGTATACAAGTTCCACATTTTATACATTTTTCTGGATCTATTGTTCTAATTTCTCTTCCTTCTCCTTTTATTGCATTTACAGGACATTTTCTCTGGCATAATCCACAACCTTTGCACTTTTCCGGATTAATTTGTATAGTTGAAATTGCTTTACATGTATATGTTGCACAATTTCTTGCTAATACATGTTCTCTATATTCATCTCTAAAATATTTTAATGTACTAAGTACAGGATTTGGTGCTGTTTGACCAAGTCCACATATTGATGCTTTTTGTATTATGTGTGCTAATTTTTCTAGTTTGTATATATCTTCTTCTTCACCATTTCCATCACATATTTTATTTAAAAGTTCTAACATTCTTTTTGTACCAATTCTACATGGTGTGCATTTTCCGCAACTTTCACTTACTGTAAAGTCTAAATAGAATCTTGCTATATCTACCATACATTTTGTTTCATCCATTACAATTAATCCACCAGATCCCATCATTGAACCTATTTGTGCTAATGATTCATAATCTATTGGTGTGTCTATATGTTCTGCAGGTATACATCCTCCTGAAGGTCCTCCTGTTTGAGCTGCTTTAAATGCTTTTCCTTGTGGAATTCCTCCACCTATATCATATATTATCTCTCTTAATGTTGTCCCCATTGGTACTTCTACTAATCCTACATTATTTACATTTCCTCCTAATGCAAATACTTTTGTTCCTTTTGATGTTTCTGTTCCTATACTAGAATACCATTCTGCTCCATTTAATATAATTCTTGTAATATTTGCTAATGTTTCTACATTATTTATTACTGTTGGTTTTCCAAATAATCCTTTACTTGCTGGATATGGTGGTTTTACTCTTGGTTGCCCTCTTTTGCCTTCTATTGATTCTAATAATGCAGTTTCTTCTCCACATACAAATGCTCCTGCTCCAAGTCTTATATCTACATCAAAGTCAAATCCTAAACCAAATATATTTTTTCCTAATAATCCATATTCTCTTGCTTGATTAATAGCTATTTTTAGTCTTTGTACTGCTATTGGGTATTCTGCTCTAACATATATATATCCTTGTGTTGCTCCTATACTGTAGCCTGCTATTGCCATTGCTTCTATTACACTATGAGGATCTCCTTCTAATATACTTCTATCCATAAAAGCTCCTGGATCCCCTTCATCTGCATTACAAATTATGTATTTTTGCTCTGCTTGTTCTTTTTGTGCAAAGCTCCATTTTTTACCTGTTGGAAATCCTGCTCCTCCACGTCCTCTTAATCCTGATTTTGATATTTCTTCTATTACTTGGTCTGGTGTCATTTCTGTTAATACTTTATATATTGATTTATATCCATCAAATGCAATATATTCATCAATATTTTCTGGGTCTATTACCCCACAATTCTTTAATGCAATTCTTTTTTGTTTTTTATAAAAATTAAGTTCATCTAATCTTTTTACTATTGTTCCATCTATATCTTTGCATAATAATCTATCTACTGTATTCCCTTCTATTATGTGTGTTTTTATTATTTCTTCACAATCTTCTGGTTTTACATGTGCATAAAAAGTATCTTCTGGTCTTATTATTGCTATTGGTCCTTTTGCACATAGTCCAAAACATCCTGTTTGTATAACTCTCACATTTGTTATATTATTTTCTCCTAATATTTTTCTAAAATTATCTATAATTTGAGGTGATTTCGATGAAGTACATCCTGTTCCATGGCATACTAAAATGTGTTTTTCTTTTGTTTTGGCATTTATATTTATTCTTAAATCTAATTCTTCTCTTTTTTGTTTACGAATTTCTTCTATTTCTTTTATTGTTTTTATCATGTTTATCCTCCTATTTAATAATTTAAAATAAATTATTTTATAAGTTCATATATTTATCTATTGCTTCATCTAACATTTTTACTGTTGCATTTCCATAAACTTCGTTATTTATCATAAATACTGGCGCTAATCCACATGCTCCAACACATCTTACTTCATCTATTGAAAATTTTCCATCTGGTGTAACTTCGCCTGAGTTTATTTTTAATCTTTCTTTTGCTCTGTCTAATAGATTTCCAGACCCTTTTACAAAACATGCTGTTCCTAAACATATTGATATATTATATTTTCCTTTTGGTTCTGTTGTAAATCTTGAGTAAAATGTTATTACTCCATATATTTCTGCCATTGGTATTTTTAATTTTTCTGATATTTCTAATTGTGCTTTTTGTGGTATGTATCCATATTTTTCTTGTACTTCATTTAATATTGCTATTAAATTGTCTTTTTGGTCTGTATACTTTTCTAATATTTCTGCCATGTCTTTTTTTATTTTTTCATTTACACAGTTTACTTCCATCTTTTTTCCACCTTTCAATTTATTATATTCTTAATATATTGCGATTATATCAAATTATATTTTTATTAGCAATGTTTTTTGATTTTATTGTTTGTTTATAACAATCAATTCAATTATTCAAGCATATTGTATTTTATGTTAATTCATGCTATAATACTAATATAAAATTTGGAAAGGCAGGTCTTTGCATTATGGTTATCTTCATCGTCCTTAGCGAAATCAGTTGCTGGCTCGTACAGACAATTATTTCTATATTGCTCCCCTCTGGAAGAGCAATATACAATCTACTTGCAGTAGGGGTATTTATCTCAGTACCTCTGATGTTAATGACCAAAACTAGATTAGTTGGAGTCATCATATTAATCTCCATTCTATTTTGTTACATCGGATACGATGTAATCAAGTCGTACCCGATTGAGGTCGGTCAATTATTGACAATCTTAATATCTGTCCTTGCTACATTTCTTATCAAACGAAAAATGTGGCATTGGGTAAGAGAGGATACTATTAGGGATGCAAATGGTGGTATCTCCTATTTTAAGCATTCCTGGATACGGTGGCTCATTCGACTGATTTAAGAGCCAGTAGAAGATTCCGGCCCAAAGGTGTCTCATATACTACGCAATGTAGGAATGAGACACCTTTGGTTTTTATTTTCAAAAAAATTTTCTAAATTATAGCAAATTTATGACAAATGTAGTAAAATATAAAAAGATAAATTTTAAATAAAATATATCTTTTTATTAATACCTATTTAGGAGGTAAAAATTTTGAAAGATTTAAAATTAGCCATTGTTGGCGCAACAGGCCTTGTTGGTATGTCTGTTATTAAAGTATTAGAAGAAAAAAAATTACCAATCAAAAGTTATTCTTTATTTGCATCAAAAAAATCGGCTGGTCAAAAAATTTCAATCTTAGGTAAAGAATATGTTGTTGAAGAATTAAATGAAAATTCTTTTGATTCTGGATTTGATTATGCCATTTTTTCTGCAGGTGGAGACGTTTCTAAAAAATATGCTCCAATTGCTGCACAAAAAGGATGTATTGTAGTTGATAATAGCAGTACTTTCCGTATGGATAATAATGTTCCTTTAGTTGTACCTGAAGTAAATTTTGAAGATTGTTACTCACATAATGGAATTATTGCTAATCCAAATTGTTCTACAATTCAGGCCATGCTGCCTTTAAAAGCTTTGGATGATAAATATAAAATTAAACGAATTGTTTATTCTACTTATCAAGCTGTTTCAGGTGCAGGCAAAAGCGCTTTAGATGACTTAGCGAATAGAGATAACTCTAAGCCTTTAAAAAAATTCCCTTATCCTATATTCAACAATTGTTTGCCACATATCGATATATTTTTAGATAATGGTTATACAAAAGAAGAGATGAAAATGATTAATGAAACTAGAAAAATTTTACATAGACCAGACTTAAAAATAACAGCTACAACTGTTAGAGTACCTGTTTCTAATTCACATTCAGAATCTATTAACGTAGAATTTGAAAAACAATACGAATTACAAGATTTAATCCAAACTTTAAAAGATTTTCCAAATATAATAGTTCAAGATGATATAAAAAATAATATTTATCCTATGCCAATTAATGCAACAGGCCATGATGAAGTTTTTGTTGGAAGAATTAGACGTGATGAAAGTGTTGAATCTGGTGTTAATCTTTGGGTTGTAGCAGATAATATCAGAAAAGGTGCAGCAAGCAATGCTGTACAAATTATAGAAAAATTAATAAATGAAAACTATTAATTATAAAGGGAACAGCCTAAATAAGAAAGGACTGTCCCTTTTGTGCATTTTGCACTTTAAGGACTGTCCCCTTTGTTCATTATTTCACTAAATCTTCCATATTATATAATCCGTTTTTTTGATTTACTATAAATCTTGCTGCTTCAATTGCTCCTTCTGCAAACACTTGTCTTGAATATGATTTATGTGTAATTTCTAAAGTCTCATTTTCTCCTAGAAACATTACAGTATGTTCTCCTACAATATTTCCACCTCTAATTGATGAAAATCCTATTTCATCTTTGCTTCTTGCTTCTCTTTTTTGCATTCTATCAAACACATATTTTTTCTCACCATTGAAAACTTTATTTATTGCATCAGCCAAAAGTATTGCAGTTCCACTTGGTGCATCAACTTTTCTGTTGTGATGTGTTTCTACAATTTCTATGTCATTTTCTTTTAATACATTTGCTATTTTTTGTACTAATTCTGCCATTAAATTTATATCCACAGACATATTAGAACTTTTAAATATTGGTATCTCTTTTGATATTTCTTCAATTTTTCTTGATTCCTCTTCTGAAAATCCTGTTGTTGCTATTACAGTTGGTATCTTATTCTTTCTTGCATATTCTAATATTTCTAAACTTGCTTTTGGAATTGAAAAATCTATTATAACATCTACATTTTCTTTTATATCTTCTATCTTACTATATATTGGAAATTTATTGCCCTCAACTTCTTTTGCTCCAAATCCACATACTGTTTTTATATCTTCTTGTTTTTCTATAGCTTTTTCTAATTCTATTCCCATTCTTCCTGTTGCACCACTAATTAAAACATTCATTTCTTTTTTTCTCCTTTTAAATTAATTTATGTTTTTTCATTATTTCTTTTAATTTCTCTTTATTTACATCTGATAATTCTATTAAAGGTAATCTTGGTTTTCCATAATTATATCCCATTAAATTTAATGCATATTTTACTGGTATTGGATTTACTTCTCTAAATAATTCGTCTATTAAGTCTATAACATCTAATTGCATTTTTGTAGCTTCTTCTTGTTTTCCGTCAAAGTATTTTTGTGTCATTTCATGTGTATATTTTGGCATAACATTAGATAATACAGAAATTACACCTTTACCACCTAATGAAAGTATTGGAATAATTTGATCATCATTTCCAGAATAAATGTCTAGATTATCACCACATAAAGTAGCAATTTTAGCTACCTGAGAAATATTTCCACTTGCTTCTTTTATTGCCACAATATTTTCTATCTTTGAAAGCTCTTTACAAGTTTCTGGTAAAATATTTACTCCTGTTCTACTTGGTACATTATACATTATAATTGGAAGTTTTATTGATTTTGCAATTTCAGTATAATGTGCAATTAAACCTTGTTGTGTTGTTTTATTATAATATGGTGTTACTACTAAAACTGCATCTGCTCCTGCTTCTTCTGCAAATTTAGACATTTCCACTGCTGCTTTTGTATTATTACTTCCAGTTCCTATTATTACTTTTGTTCTTTTATTTATTTTATTTATAGCATATTTTATTGTCTCTTTTCTTTCTGTTTCTGTCATTGTTGCTGATTCTCCAGTTGTTCCGCATACAATTATTGCATCTACTCCATTTAATATTTGATTTTCTATTAATTTACCAAACTCATCAAAATTTACTCCATTTTCTGTAAAAGGTGTTGATATTGCTGTTCCGCATCCTTTAAATATTGTTTGCATTTTTATTATCCTCCTTTTTTATATTTTCTATTAATTGTTTATGCATCTCTTTTACTACATTATCACTCATTTTTTGCGTTATAATTTCTATTTTAGATTGAGTTAAATTCACTTCATTAAAACTCAACTCATTTTGATTAAATATATTCATAATTTTATTTAATATTTTATTATCTTGAGTGATTCCATATCCTATAATGCTTAATTTAGTTATATCTGTTTTTTTAAAACTATATTTAGGATATTTACTTTCTAATAATTCAAATAATCTATTTTGCTCCGTTTTTTGTATTCTAAATTCAATACTTAATTTTTCATTATCATTTTGTTTAAAAGCTTCGACTATTATATTTTCTCTAAGCAATGCTTGATAAATTTCTTTGGCTATATTATCTGTTCTATTTTCTCCTTCAATTTTTATATTTACTAAATTTTCATTTTTTACAATACTTTTTATCTCAGAATTTTCAATTTGTTTGCAAACTGTCGTACCTTTATTATCAGAAAAAGTTGATTTTGAAATTATATTGCAATTAAATTTTTTACCTATTTGAATGCATCTATTGTGTAATACTTTTGCACCTGCATCTGCTATTTCTTGCATTTCATCAAAAGATATTTCATTCAATTTTCTTGCCATTTCTATTATATTAGGATCTGCTGTATATATTCCATCAACATCTGAAAAAATATAACATTTGTCAGCATTTAATCCTGCTTGAAGTGCAACTGCTGTTGTATCTGATCCTCCTCTTCCTAATGTTGTAATTTCATTTTTTTCATTAACACCTTGAAATCCTGTTACTATAACGATTTTACCATTTTCTAATTCTTTTAATATTCTCTCTGTACATATTTCTTCTATTTTAGCATTTCTATGTACACTATTTGTTATTATTCCAGCTTGCCAACCTGTTAGTGATATTGCTTTATATCCCATTCTATTAAGTAAAATACTTAATTTAGATGCTGTTATTTGTTCACCTACCGAAAGCAACATGTCCATTTCTCTTTCTTCTGGAATAGCGGATAATTCTTCCGCTTCTTTTAATAACCCATCAGTAGTTTTACCTTGTGCAGATACAACAACTACTAAATTTTCAAATTTCTCCTTTAAACTAATAATTTTTTCTGCAACAACATTTAATTTAATATTGTCTGCAACTGAACTTCCTCCAAATTTTAATATTGCTGTGCTCATTTTCTTCACACCCTTATGTAATAAAAAAATATTATTTAATTATAAATAATATTATATTCGAATTAATTATATTACAATATACCATTTCTTTCAAGTAATTTTACTATTTTTAACCATTTAATTAATTGTTGTACTTGTTGCTCCAGTTCCTACTACTTGTTCCTGTAATGCTCTCCATGTATTACACCCTATTATACCATCTACACTTAAACCTTTTGCTTTTTGATAATTTCTAACTGCTGTATTAGTTTGAGCCCCAAAAACTCCATCTAATCCACCTGTTCTATATCCTAGTGTATTTAAATTATCTTGTGCTATACATACATAGTTTCCTCTAGAACCTTGTTTTATTATAGGATATCCTCCTGTTGAGCATGCTGGTGTTCCAAATCTTTTATCAAAATGTACCCATGTTGGTGACAATGATACTGGCTCTACATATGACCATATATTTGCATTTATTGCTGTATTCCTTAAAATTGTTCTTCCTGCATTTGTTAAATTTTGTCCTACATCAAATGCTGTTCCAGCATAATGTTGTGATTGTGCTCACACAGTTGAACCACTTTTTGTGCAAAATATAATTGTCAAAACACAATTCTTTTTTTGCAT
>CALXJW010000031.1 GCA_944388725.1 uncultured Clostridia bacterium
AAAAAATCAAAGCTTTTTCTTATTTGTTCTTTTTATATAAAATAATATTATTTATAGTTTATTAAAATATAAAATCATATCAAGTCTGCACTAGTAATAAAAAAACTTATATTGAAAAAAATAATATCTTATGATAAAATTCTAAACGAATAAAAAAATAGGAGGAAATATAATGAGTAATTATTTTGAAAATTTAGACGAAACAATAAAGCAGTATTTTAAAATATTATCAAATGAAATTCCAGATTTTTTATATGAATATATAGATACACCAGAAATGAAGAAACAAGCAGGAATTAGTGTAACTTGTGGTATAAGATATTCTGAAATGTACAATCAAATATGGTATTCTTCTTTAGACCACAGCATAGCAGTAGCTTTAATTATTTGGAATTTTACAAAAAATAAAAAACAGACTCTATCAGGGCTTTTTCACGATATTGCAACACCAGTATTTAAACACACTATTGATTTTATGAATAAGGACTATGAAACACAAGAAAGTACTGAAGCATTAACTACTACGATTATTAAAAATTCAAAAGAAATAATGCAATTATTAGCAAGAGATAAAATAAAGGTAGAAGAAGTTGATAATTATCATATATATCCAATTGCTGATAATGATACTCCTAGATTAGCAAGTGATAGACTTGAGTATACTCTTTCAAACGGACTAGGTGTGCATGAAAAAATATGGAGTTTAAAAGATGTCGAAGAAGTTTATAAAAATATAGAAATACAGAAAAATGAAGATAATATAGAAGAACTTGGATTTAAAGATAAAGAAATAGCAGAAAAGTTTGTACATACTATGAGTAAATTGTCTTCATTATACATTAGAAATAAAACTAAATTTTCTATGCAATTTTTAGCGGATATTATGAAAAAAATGCTTGATAAAAATTTTATTACTATAAATGATTTATATAATTTTAGTGACAAGGAAATTATAAATAAAATTGAAAAATGTGAATATCACAATATAAATAAGTGTTTTGATATATGGAAGAATGCTAAAGATGTAATGGAAAGTGACGAAAAAATAAAAGGTAAATATTGTATTAATATAGATAAAGTAAAAATAAGATATATTAATCCTCTAGTAAGACATGAAGATAAATATATAAGAATAAAAGATATTTCAAGTAAGGCAAGATTAGATATAGAAAAAGCATTAGATTATAAAACCAAAAAATATGCATATTTAGATTTTAATTTTTAATAAAAAATATATAATAATATAATAAATTATAAGTATGTAAAGAATTATGTCTATAGAGAAATAAAAAAATAACGGTACAATAAATTTACATTAAGCAATGAAGGGAGTTAATAAAATGAGAAATAAACCAATAACAACCTTATTTATGTTACAGTCATTAGATGGAAAAATTAGTAGTGGAAATAATGACGAACTTGATGCAGACAAAGATTGGTGCAAAATAGATGGTGTAAAAGAAGGGTTGCAACAATATTATGATATTGAACAAACAACAGATTTGTTTTCATTAAATACAGGTAGAGTTATGGCTAAAATAGGAGTTAATGATAGAACAGAAGAACCTAATAAAACACCTTGTAGTTTTGTAATTATAGATAATAAACCACATTTAAATAAAAAAGGAATAGACTATTTATGCAGATGGGTGAATACATTATATCTTGTAACAACAAATAAAAATCATATAGCATACACGTTACAAAAAGAATATTCAAATTTAGTAATATTAAGTTATGAAAAATTAGATTTAAATGTTTTACTAGAAGATTTATCAGAAAAATATAATGTTGACTATTTAACAATTCAGTCAGGCGGAAATTTAAATGGGCTATTTTTAAGAGAAAATTTAATAGACTATGTAAATATAGTTATTGCACCATTATTAGTGGGAGGAAAAGAAACCTCTACTTTAATTGATGGAGAGGCAATCACTTCTCCAAGTGAATTAAATAAACTAAAAGCATTGGAGTTAATGGAATGTAACCAACTAAAAAATTCATATATACAATTAAAATATAAGGTTATAAAATAAAAGCTGGGTAAAATTAAAATAAGTTTACAAAGGGTTTACGCAATAGTACAACTAAATATATTAGAAACAGCACTCTTTAATTTGAAGAAAGTTAATGAGTGTTATTTTAATACTCACTAAAAAGACTTTACCCATATAAAAAACTATGATATTATAATAACATATAAATGAGGGAGATGAATTTTGGAAAATTCAACAATTTATGATGAAGATGGGAATACTATTTGTACAGAAACTTTTTAATGAAAGATTGTAAGGAGGTTTAAAAAAATGGAATTAGTTTATAAAAAATTGAAAAAAAAAGACGAAGAACAATTATTTAATTTAATAGATATTGTTTTAAATGGTTTAGAAGATAAAGCATATTTTATACCTTATGAACAATGGGAACTTGATAGTATGTTTAATGAGGTTAATTATGCACCATTATATGGAGCTTATGATGGTAATAAGTTGGTTGGTATGGCACAACTTTATGTATCACAAGATATGTTAGATGATTTTAAAAAAGAATTTAATTTGACAGAATATAAAGTGTGTGAACTTGGAGGTAATCTTGTATTACCAGAATATAGAGGTCAAGGAATTACTACTAAACTACAAACAATAGAATTAAATTTAGCAAAAGATTTAGGGTTTGATTATATTATATCAATGGCTCATCCTAATAATGTTGGAAGTTGTAAAACATTAGAAAGAGTTGGCCTAGAATTTGTTAAAGAAACTACTTTATCAAATGGATTTTTAAGAAGATTATATATGAAAAAATTGAAATAGTAAAAGGTGAAATAATTAAAAATACAATTTTTTATTATAGGAGAAGAAATATATGGATAAAAGTAGAGTTAATGATAGGGAATATATGAGACAAGAAATGCTTGTAAACCATAAAGCTGTTCAGTTATTAGGAGAAGATTTAAGAAAAAATCCAGATTTTATAATGGAGATGGCAAAAAATGAGAAGTTTAAATTTTATTGGGCATTATTAAGGGTAATTGATAAAAGTTTAATAAATAATGATTTTATGATACCTTACATGAGAGCTTTATATGATAGAGGGGTTTTAAATTATAATAGTATTCAACAATTTTCTGCCATACTTCCACAAGATTTTCTAAGAGATAATAAAGCTTTTTGGGATACATTAATAGAATTAGGTATTACAGATTATGAAGTTGGAGATAAAGAAGATTTATCTAGAAGAAGAAGGCAAAAGATTGCTGAAATGATGAGTAGAATAGAGACGGTAACTGTTGAAGAATTTAGAAAAATAACAACGGAAACCTATAGAGATAATCCTAAATTTATGTTGAAAGTTATATCTAAAAATCCTTCATTATATGTATGTTTATCGCCAAAATTAAAAGCAAATTTACATTTTAGACAAGTTTTAATATCAAAAGTTCCTGGAGTTGCAACTATAATAGAGGAAGATGAAGCAAAAAAACAGGAAGGAAGACAAGCCAAAAGAAGTGAACAAAAAAGACAGAAAGAAGAGAAGAAAAGGGAAGAAAAATTAAAAGAAGAAGGTAGAATTAGAACGGAATACAAAGAACAAGGAGAACAACATCCTAATTTAATTTTAGTTAAGGATTTTTTAATGGCTAATACAAGTAAAAGTTTGTACTGTAGTATTCATAATATACCAATATCGCAACTTGACATTGCAATTCAAGAAGTTTGTGGTGTTTATCCGGAAATCGCTTTAGAAGTAGCAAAGAAAAATGCACAAGCATCAGCTATTCATTTAAATACTATTGAAAGTATTAATAGTAAATTATTATCAGGTGAAATGACACTTAAACAATATTCTAGAGAATTTTATAAAGGGAAAAAAATTAAGACTTTACTATCACATATTACAGATAAAAATGAAAGAAAACAATTTCATACATTAGTTGTAAATGCTATTGCTTCTGGAGAATTAACAATGATGGATTATCTAAGATTATTTTCAGAAGAATACGATTATAGAACAATAACAAATAGTATAAATACATATATGAATACTGCATCAAAAGAAATGCCAGAATTAAAAGGAAAAGGTAAAAGTATTGATAGAGCTACTATTGAAATTAAAACTTTAAGAAAATATAGTAAACCATATCAAACTAAAGATTTTTTAGGGCAAAAAATGGGATTTGTTAATTCAGAAGGTAAAACAGAAATGATAACTATAACGCAAGAACATATTGAGTATGCAAAAAAATATTTACATTTAGAAGATGAATATATATGTTATGCAACGATAAATTCAATTTTATTAAAACTAATAAAGGGTGAAATTACATTCGAAGATATTGATGCAAGAATGACTGAAAACATACCAATGAAAGCTGTTGTGGCAAATGCAATTAATAAGGGGATAACAACAGAAGAGGTACATGATTTTGATTTGAGCACTGGAGAAAAATCGAAAGTGTTAAGTGAAGAAGGAGTAGCTATAGATGAATAGTAATTATGCAAAAGCATATACAGAAGTTTTAGAAATATTAAATTATCTATCTAAAGAAGAATATTCTAAAATTCCTGAAGAAAAAATTAGATATTTCAAAGAAAATATGGACAAGGATTATATTTTTACGGTAAATCCTAGAATAGATTTATCATTGCAAAAAATTTCTAAAGAAACAAATGCAATTTTAATTTCTTTATTTAGAGATTATTTTGCAAATGAAAGTCAAAAGAAAATACTAACTGAATTACTAAATAAAAATCAAGAAGAAGTAGAGAAAGCAAAAAGAGATAAATATAATCCAGATGATATATTTAATAAAAAAGTAAAAGAAAGAATTAATATTGATATTAAAAATAATGAATTGAATCTTGTGGAATGTAAAGAATCATTTTTTAGTAAGTTAACTAAACTTATAAAGAGGTTGTTAAATTTAAAATAGTAAGTAATAAGTTATAAAATTTATATGTATTAATTTGTGCTAGTTAATTATAATTACAATAATATTTATAAATTGCAAAGAAATATTGTGGTTTTTATTGAAAAAGTAATTAAAAGGTGGTAAAATACTCAGTAATCTAGAGAAGAAGTGTATTTTTATTTGTTTTTCGCTAAATAGCGAGAGAAGATTTTTCTCAAGCTTTTAGTTTTATATAGAAGGTAGGAATCTATTTGTAAAACTAGGAGGAAAAGTTATGGAAACGAAAGAGATTTTTAGATGGATAGACTTTATAATTAATATGGCAGAGCCATACCAAATTGATCCGAACAAGCAGCACAAGTTTTGGGATGCTGTAGCTACCCTCTGTGAAAATCCAGAGGCAGATATTTCTGGGTTGATTGAGGGAAATTTGAATGCAAATCAAGAAATTGTGGTTTTTACAGACTTGAGAGGAACACGTTGGTACGGTGTGGAATATTTTGGACATTATAATGCTTCCTCGGTTAAGGAGTTAATTGTAGGAATTGTCGAGGAGATAAATATGTGGCATAATATTTCCATGGATGAATTAAAGAGACTCTGCTTAAAAGCAAATTATATGGCGCTTCTAAGCTTGGCGCAAAAACAGGGGCAAATATAATCTGACTGTCTAAAAGAGTAAATTGGATTATGCAGCTATGTGTTTTATCAACATGGCTGCATAATCTAGTTACAAATGGTTTTTCAAAATTATATAACACAGTTTATTGAAAAAATAATTGAAATGTGATAAAATCGTAAACAATGTAGTCAAGAACTACAGTTTTGTTTATCTTTCACTAAATAGAGAGAGGATTTTCCTCAAATGTTTAGTTTTATATATTAGAACAAAATTTTCATAGAAACTAAGGAGGAAGAAGAAAGAATGAAAAGAGAATTAGCTAAAGAATGTATTGGGGTGGTACAACTAATGGCTTTACCACTTCAAATAAGTTCAACAGAACATTCAGGCTTTTGGAGATCTCTTGAAGAAAGGTTAGTCAATGGTGACAAATATGATATTTCTGGGTTTTTAAAGGAAGAAAACCCGGAGAATATTGTGAAAGACGAACAAGGCCGCATATGCAGTATTTCTGAATACGGTGGCTATGGGGCAGAAACCATGGAGGAGCTGATAAAAGAGATATGCCAAGATATATTCTCTATCTTGGCCATCTTTGAAAAGAAGAATAATTAGGATGGCTAATTCAAAATGCAGTCATGTGTTCCACACATGGCTGCATAATCTATTTATGGACAAATAATAATTACATAAATACAAAATATTTATTTTTGTCTCTCATGTAAAAAATTATAAATTTCAAATGTAAAATCATGGAAAAATTGAATAAGCATATTCTACGTTTTATAGAATAATAAAAAAGATATGAACAATAATTCATAAATTTCATATAATATAATAATGAAAAAATAAGGGGGAAAATTTATGAATTATGATGAATTCATTAAAGAATACAATGGAAAAAGTTTTGATTATGATGGAGTATCAGGAATTCAATGTGTTGATTTAATAAAAATGTATGTTGACAAAGTATTTGGAATAAAACCAGGTTCATGGGGAAACGCAAAAGATTATTATGAGAATTTTAATAACTTACCATTAAAGAGTGATTTTACAAGAATAGCAAATACACCAAAATTAATACCACAAAAAGGTGATATAGTGGTATTTGGAACAGAAATAGGTAATCAATACGGACACATTTCAATAGCAACAGGGGAAGGAGATACAAAACAATTTACTTCTTATGACTTAAATTGGAACGGAAAAACGGTAAAGAAAGTAGAGCATAATTATACTGGCGTATTAGGAGTACTAAGACCAAATGACCAAAGTAAAATAGTAAGTCAAAGATACAAAATTGGGACAGTATATACAACACAAGTAGATTTAAAAGTAAGAGCTGAAGCAGGAACAGATAAAGCTTGGAAAAAGACTAGTGAATTAACAACAGATGGACAAAAAAACGCATATGAGCAAGAAAATGCAGTACTAAAAACAGGAACAAGAGTAACGTGCCAGGAAGTTAAGAATATAGGTAATGATATTTGGCTAAAAATTCCTTCAGGATGGGTTGCTGGATATTATCAAGGAAATGAATATATAAAATAATATATAGGTAGACTAGAGTGATTTCTAGTCTATTTGTTTATCAAAATAGCCAATTACAGTATACATAAAATACAGCAGCTATATTGACAAACTTTAACAAAAATGTTATAATATCAAACAGGTTGCCAAAGGGCAAAAAAAGAGATTTTATTTTAGTGTATTAAAAAGAGAGAAAAAGTAAATAATTAGAATAGTTCGTGAAAATACATATAAAAAAGCATGAAAGGCCGGTAGTTCATGTTTATTTAAACGTTTTAAAAAAAGAACTAATATTTATACGTAAAATAAAAATCAAAAAACAGAGAGGAGAAAAAATATATATGACAGATGAAAACAATGTTCAAAAAGAACAAATAGTAAAAGAAAATAATACAAATACAGAAAAGCCTAAAAGAAGAAACTATAGAAAAGATGGAGAAAAACAAACAAGAGTAAAAGAAAGAAAACAAACAAGAACTGCTAAAAAACAAAAAGAAAGCATATTTAAAAAATCAAATATAAAAATTATACCATTAGGTGGATTACATGAAATAGGAAAAAACATAACAGTATTTGAATATGAAGATGATATTATTATAGTTGATTGTGGTATTTCATTTCCAGAAGATGATATGTTAGGAATAGATTCAGTAATAGCAGATGTAACATATTTAATAAAAAATCAGGAAAAAATAAAAGGTTTAATAATAACACATGGACATGAAGACCATATAGGTGGAATACCATATTTATTAAAACAAATAAATATACCAATATATGCTACAAGATTATCTGCAGGACTAATAAGCAATAAATTAGAAGAACATAAAATATTAAGATCAACAACTTTAAATATTGTAAATCAGGGAGACACAATAAAATTAGGAAATAAATTTAAAGTAGAATTTATTAGAAGCTCACACAGTATTCCAGATTCAGTTATGCTAGCAATAACAACACCAGCAGGAACAATATTACACACAGGAGATTTTAAGGTAGACTATACTCCAATAGATGGAAAATTGATGAACCTTGGAAGAATAGCAGAATTAGGAAATGAAGGTATTTTAGCATTAATGTCAGATAGTACTAATGCTGAAAGAAAAGGATTTACAATGTCAGAATCTTCAGTAGGAGAAGTTTTAGATAAATTATTTTTAAATTGTACAAAAAGAATAGTTGTTGCAACATTTGCTTCTAATGTACACAGAATTCAACAAATAGTAAATTCAGCAGTAAAATATGGTAGAAAAATAGCTGTATGTGGAAGAAGCATGATAAATATGATTACTACTGCAACAGAATTAGGATATATAAAATGCCCAGAAAATATATTTATAGATATAGATATGATAGGAAGTTATGCTGATGAACAACTTGTAATAATAACAACAGGAAGTCAAGGAGAACCAATGTCAGCATTAACAAGAATGGCGGCAGGAGATCACAGAAAAGTAAAAATAACAAGTAATGATTTAATAATAATATCAGCAACACCAATACCAGGAAATGAAAAATACGTTTCAAAAGTAATAGATGATTTAATGCAAATAGGAGCAGAAGTAGTATATAGTGCATTAGCAGATGTCCATGTATCAGGACATGCTTGTCAAGAAGAACAAAAATTGATATTAGCATTAGCAAAACCAAAATATTTTTTACCAGTACATGGAGAATATAGACAATTAAGAGCACATAGTGAAACTGCACAACAAATGGGAATGGATAAAGACAACATATTTCTTTTAACAAATGGAAAAGTATTAGAAATGAATGAATATGGAGCAAAAATTACAGGAACAGTTCCAAGTGGAAGAGTATTAGTAGATGGTCTTGGAGTTGGAGATGTTGGAAATATTGTATTAAGAGATAGACAACATTTAGCACAAGACGGATTAATAATAATAGTTTTAACAATGGATTCACAAACAGGAGAAGTTGTTGCCGGACCAGATATAATTTCAAGAGGATTTGTATATGTAAGAGAGTCAGAAACACTAATGGATGATATTAAAAGTGTGGTAAGACATGAAATTGCGAAATGTGAAGAAAGAAATGTTCGTGATTGGTCAACTATAAAATCAACTGTAAAAGAAAATTTAAGAGATTATTTATCAATAAAAACAAAAAGAAATCCTATGATAATACCAATTATTATGGAAGTATAGAAAGGAAGATATATATGGACTATAAAGATTTAGCAAATTTAATCTTTCCAGATGCGAAAGATATATCATATTATGAAGAAAAATATCCAGAAAGAAATTTACCAGAGGGAGCAATAGTAACTAGATTTGCACCAAGTCCAACAGGATTTGTGCATATAGGAGGATTATACCAAGCATTAGTTGCCAGAGAAGTTGCTAAAAAAACAGGAGGAGTATTTTTCTTAAGAGTAGAAGATACAGATCAAAAAAGAGAAGTAGAAAATGGTGTAACTGGAATTGTAAATTCATTAAAAGACTTTGATATGGCACCAGATGAAGGAATGATTACAGATACAGAAGAAATTGGAAATTATGGTCCATATAAACAATCATTAAGAAAAGAAATATATCAAGCATATGCAAAATATTTAATATCACAAGGTAAAGCATATCCATGTTTTTGTACACCAGAAGAAGGAGAAGAAATAAGAAAAAAACAAGAAGCTGCTAAAGTGAGAACAGGATATTATGGGGTATGGGCAAAATGCAGAAATATAACAGTTGAAGAAGCATATAAGAAAATAGAAAATGGTGAAAGCTATATTATAAGATTTAAATCACCAGGTAGAGAAGATAGAAAAATAAAACATAAAGACATAATAAAAGGAAATGTAGATTTCCCAGAAAATGACCAAGACATTGTAATAATAAAAGCAGATGGATTACCAACATATCATTTTGCACATGCTGTTGATGATCATTTAATGAGAACAACACATGTAATAAGAAGTGATGAATGGTTATCTTCAGTACCATTACATTTACAATTATTTCATGAATTAGGATTTAAAGCACCTAAATATGCACATATATCACCAATAATGAAAAATGATAATGGGAATAAACGTAAATTAAGTAAAAGAAAAGATCCAGAAGCGGCAGTTTCTTATTACAAAGAAGAAGGTATACCAGTAAATGCTGTTAAAGAATATTTATTAAATATAGCTAATTCTACATTTGAAAATTGGAGAAGAGCAAATCCAGACAAATCAATGGATGAATTTGATTTTCAATTAAATAAAATGAGTGTTAGTGGTGCTTTATTTGATATGGTAAAATTATTAGATATAGGAAAAACAGTTATATCTAAAATGACAGCAGAAGAAGTATATGAAAATTCATTAAAATGGGCAGAAGAATATGACAAAGAATTATTAGAAATGCTACAAGATAAAGAATATGCTTTAAGA
This sequence comes from uncultured Clostridia bacterium, assembly GCA_944388725.1. Classification (GTDB taxonomy): domain Bacteria; phylum Bacillota; class Clostridia; order TANB77; family CAG-508; genus CAG-269. The sequence goes on from CALXJW010000031.1 coordinate 10,462, forward strand.
GTATTTGGAATAGAAAGAGGAAATAAAAAGCCTAGAAAAGACATATCAAAATGGTCAGAAGTAAAATATAATATAGAATATATGTATGATGATAAATTTTATAGTAAAGAACAAGAATATCAATATCAAGTAATAGCTGATAAAGAAGATATTGAGAAGATTTTAAATTTATACATAGAAAAATATTATAATGATAATGATGACAAACAAACATGGTTTGATAAAATTAAAGAACTTGCAGGAGAAATGGGATATGCTAAAGAAGTAAAAGAATTTAAAGCAAATCCAGGAATGTATAAAGCACATGTTGGAGATGTAAGTACAGTATTAAGAATAGCATTAACTGCAAGAGCAAATACACCAGATATGTATGAAATAATGCAAGTATTAGGAAAAGATAGAATTCAAAAAAGATTTGAAACAGCAATAAAAAATTTAAAATAATTAAAAATAAAGGAAGTTTTGTATGGAATATCAAATAGGAGATATAGTAAAAACTAAAAAGCCACATCCTTGTGGAAGCAAATTGTGGGAAATAACAAGAGTAGGTGTTGACTTTAAATTAAAATGCCAAGGTTGTGGACATATTGTTGTTTTAGAAAGACAGAAAGCTTTGAAGGCTATTACTAAAAAAATGCACAAAGGGGACAGTCCTTAAAGTGCAAAATGCACAAAAGGGACACTCCTTATAATTCTAAAAATGATGAATTATAAGGAGTGTTCTTTTTGTGTGTATTTGAGTATTAATTAATATATTCTTCTATTATATTCCAAACTTCTTGGCTATAAATTTTGTTTTCAGAAGAAAATGGAAGAGTTAGAATATCTCCAATAGGATTAAGTTGTTTTTGAATATTTTTTGCATAATTATTGACTTTTGTTTTTGCAATCTTATCAGCTTTATTAGTTAAAATTATACAAGGAAGACCACTTCTAATAACATAGTCATACATTAGAAAATCATTAGATGTAGGATCATGCCTAATATCAACTAAGAAAATGATTAAAGCAATTTCTTTTCTTGTAGATAAATAATGTTCAATAAATTGTCCAACTTTAACTTGTTCTTGTTTAGACATTTTACTAAAACCATAACCTGGTAAATCTACAAAATAAAATAAGTTATCAATATTATAAAAATTAAGTTGACGAGTTTTTCCAGGTTCACTACTTGTATGTGCTAATTTTTTTCTATTAATCATAGTATTAACAAAACTTGATTTTCCAACATTAGATTTTCCAACTAAAACAATTTCCGGTAAGCCATTTTTAGGGTATTGAGATTCTTTAACTGCTGAAACTTCGAATTGTGGATTTTTTACTATCATAATTACCTCCTAAAATAATATAGTCTATTATAACACAAAATAATTGTAAAAACAAATATAATGCTATTATTTCTTTGATAATGCCACTTTAGTAAATTAAAACTTTATATTTATAATTTTGTGAATTTTTTCGTTAGTTTAAAACCATTGAAAGAGTAAGAGCAAAAAAACTAAAAAAAACTTAACGACATGAAGTT
>CALXJW010000032.1 GCA_944388725.1 uncultured Clostridia bacterium
GAAGATTATGGAAATGTTTCACATGAACGTAGTAGAAGATAGAAAGAGGTAAAATATGCTAATAGAACAACTAATATTTATAATAATAGCATTTGCATTATTTGTATATATGTTTTATCAATTAATAAAGAAAAATGATACAAAATATGTACCAATATTAGCGATAGAAGCACTAGGAATTGCAATAGATTTTGTACAATTATATTTTGCAGAAAAAGATATAAATGTAGCTATAAAAATAATAATATATATATTATCAATAGTAGTGCCAATAATAGTTATTGTAGTAGAAAAATTAAATAGTAATATGTCAGAAGTAATATATATTTTTCTAGCAAAAATGAACTTAGTATTTGGAAATAATAAAAATGCAAAAACAATATTAATAAAATTTATTACAGAACACCCAGAAAGTTATATCGGGCACAAACTTTTAGCACAAATATATGAAAAAGAGGGTGGACAAAGAAAAGCTGTAGATGAATATGCACAAGCAATAGAAATAAATAAAAAAGATTATGACACATATTATAAAGTTGCAAATTTATTAACAGATTTAGATAAAAAAGATGAAGCTGCTCAAATGCTAACGAATTTATTAGAGAAAAAGCCAGAATATGTAGAAGCATCTATTGCATTAGGAGATTTATTGATAGAAACAGAAAATTATAAAGAAGCGGTAAATATTTATTTAGAAGCATTAAAATATAGTCCAACAAATTATGACTTGAATTATAATTTAGGAATTGTATATACAATGTTAAATGATTTCCAAAATGCAAAATTATATTATGAAAAAGCAGCACAATTAAATTCATTAGTATATAATACAAAATATAGTTTAGCAGAAATTGCATTAATATACAAAGAATTAGAAGAAGCAGAACAATACTTTTTACAAGTTACAGAAGATGAGGAATTATGTGCAGATGCATATTTAGAATTAGCAAAAATATATATTATAAAGAATGATAAAGATAAGGCTATAAAATTTGCAAATGTAGCAATACAAGAAGATCCAAAAAGGATAGTAGAAAAAATACAAAAAGATGTAACATTTGCTGTAATAATAGCAAAATTATCAATACCATTTAATTTGGAATTTGAAGATGAAGAAAAGCCTAAAAAATTAACTAAAAAGGAATTAAAAGCAAAAGAACATTTAGAAGAAATGGCAGAAATAACTAAAAAAATAGGATATAGTAATATAAAAATAGAAAAAAAAGATAAAGTAGTAGAAAGCGAAGAAAAAGAAAAAAATCAACACGAAAGAGAATAATAATTCATAAAAATCTCCAAAATAAATATAATAATATATAAGTAGGAGGTTTTTATGAAGCACAAAATTGCAATAATAGGTGGAGATTTAAGAACTGTTAAACTAACAGAAATGTTAGCAAGTGAAGAAAATGAAATTTACACTTATGGATTAGAATTGGCAGAAAATTTAAAAGATAATGATAAAATAATACAATGTGAAACTGTAAAAAAAGCTATACAAAATGTTGAAATTGTTGTAGGACCAATCCCTTTTTCTAGTGATGGTAATACAATAAATATGCCATTTAGTGACCAAAAATTAACTATAAGAGAACTAATGAATGAAATAAATGCAAAGGTTTTAATTGCAGGAGGAATATCGCCAGAAGTGTATGAAATGGCAAATGATGAATATGTAGAAATAATAGATATATTAAAAAGAGAAGAATTAGCAGTATTAAATACAATTGCAACAGCAGAAGGGACAATAGAAATCATAATAGAAAATACAAATAAAATATTGCATGGAAGTAATGTGCTAATTTTAGGTTTTGGAAGAATAGGAAAAGTATTAGCAAGAAAATTAGCTGGATTATCGGCAAGAGTAACATGTGCTGCAAGAAAAGATGAAGACCTAGCTTGGATACATGCATATGGACATAGAGCAACAAATATAAATACAATAGGAGAAAATTTAAGCGAATTTGATGTTATAATAAATACTGTTCCTCATTTAGTATTAACAGAAGAAAGATTACAATATGTTAAAAAACATTGTTTGCTAATAGACTTAGCATCAAATCCTGGAGGGATTGATAAAAGAGCAGTAAAAGAAAATAACTTGAAATTTGTATGGGCATTATCATTACCAGGGAAAGTAGCACCAACAACTTCAGCAGAATTTATAAAAGATACAATATATAATATATTAAAAGAAATATATAAATAAACATAGGAAGGAAGAATAAAAATGGAAATTTATCAAGCAATAATTTTAGGAATAGTTCAAGGATTAACAGAGCTATTACCAATATCAAGTTCAGCGCATTTAGCGTTAATACCAACAATATTTAATTGGAATATACCAGATAGTTTTGATGTAGCATTACATTTTGGAACATTATTAGCAATAGGAATATTTTTCTTTAAAGATTGGATTGATTTAATAATAGGTGGATATAAAAAGGTTATAAAAAAAGAAGATTCTGTTAATGGCAGAATGTTCTGGTACATAGTAGCTGCAACAATTCCTGGTGGAATAATAGGATTCATATTAGATAAATATGCAGAAGAAATTTTAACAAAACCACTTATAATAGCAATTGCATTAATTGTAATGGGAATTATATTATATGTAGTAGACAAAAAATCTAGTACAAAAACTGAATATGAAAATATGACTTTTAAACAAACATTTTTAATAGGACTATCACAAGCATTAGCATTTATACCAGGTGTATCTCGTTCTGGTGTTACAATGACTGCTGGAAGAGCAATGGGAGTATCTAGAGAATCTGCAGCAAAATATTCATTTATGTTATCTGCACCAATTGTTTTTGCGGCAACAGTATTTAAATTAGGAGATTTTATAGAATATTTTACAATAGCAAGTGCAACAGGAATAATTGCTTTTGTATTAGGTGTAGCATTTAGTTTTATAGTTGGTATATTAGTAATAAAATTTTTATTGGAATATTTAAAAAAAGGAAGTTTCAAAGTTTTTGCTATATATAGAGTAATAATAGGATTACTTGTAATAGCATGGATAATATTATAGAAAGACAAAAAGAATATGACTAGTTAAGGTCATATTCTTTTAAAATATTATCATATTTATTTCCAAATGTTTGAATATTTAAAAATCTATTATTTTCATCTGAATTATCTTTTTTGAATGAAATTTTTATATAATCTTTTGGTAAAGCTTTTTCGATAATTTCTCCCCATTCAATAATACAAATTCCAGAACAAAAATATTCTTCTCCACCAATAGCATAAAATTCATCAATATCTTCTAAACGATAAACATCAAAATGGTAAATATTTATATCATTATTTTTATATTCATTAACAATTGTAAAAGTAGGACTTGAAATTTCTTCTTCTAAATTAAAATACTTTAAAAAGCCTTCAGTAAATTTTGTTTTACCAGATCCTAATTCACCTGATAAAACGATTATATCTCCTTTTTGTAATTTACTTGCTAAATTATAAGCAAAATCCTTTGTTTCAGTTTCACTATGTGAAGTTAAATTAAAATTAATCATAATTATTCCTCCACATAGTATTTTAACCGAAAAAAGTAGTTTTGTAAATACTTATTTATTAGGATTTGAACACATTTTTTCATATTCTTTACATTTTATTTTATAATCCATTTGCATACATAAATATTTATAATAAGAATATGCTTGTTCATATTGCATAATTGGATTAAACATTGGGTCTTTATACATATCATTTAATCCATTATCCATTCCGTCAAATTGTGAAAAAGGTGAAAATTCAGAATTTTTTTCCATGGAAATCGCCTCCTTGTATAATATATATTAAAATTTGGGGAAAATATTACTGGTATTTAAGAAATATTATAATTGTAAAATTTAATCTTATAACCACTTGATTTTTTTAGAAAAGTATAGTAAAATAGATATGTTAAAAAATACCTTAAACTTAGCCTAATAAAAAACACCTATTATTAGAGCTCGGTATAAGGAGAAAAAGAAATAGGAGGTGTAATTATGACAAAGGAAAGAAAACTAGAAATCATTAATAATTTTAAAAGAGATGATAAAGACACAGGATCATCAGAAGTTCAAATAGCTCTTTTAACAGAAAGAATTAATGAATTAACAGAGCACTTAAAAGTTCATAAAAAAGATAACCATTCAAGAAGAGGACTATTAAAAATGGTTGGAAAAAGAAGAAATTTATTAAACTACTTAGCTAAAAAAGATGAAGCTAAATACAAAGCACTAGTTGAAAAATTAGGACTAAGAAAATAGTTAATAAGTTGTAAGGGGGCGTTGCAACATGCACGCCCCTTTTGTTAAAGTAAACCAAGATTAGAAAAGTAGCTTGTATAATGTTTTAATAAAAATTAGAATATTATAGAGGTTACAATCTAATAAGGTTTACTTGTAGGTGTAAATGGGCAAAATAATAAAAGCCCTCAAAGAAAGGAAGGAAAAATATGTTTAAAAGTTATGAAACAGAATTAGCAGGAAGAAAACTTGTAATAGAAACAGGTAAACTAGCAGGACTTGCAAATGGAAGTGTATTAGTAAAATATGGAGATACTGTAGTAATGGTAAATGTTACAGCATCAAAAGAACCAAAAGAAGGAATAGACTTTTTCCCATTATCAGTAGATTATGAAGAAAAATTATATGCAGTAGGAAAAATACCAGGTTCATATCAAAAAAGAGAAGGAAAACCAAGTGATAAAGCAATTTTAACATCTAGAGCCATAGATAGACCATTAAGACCATTATTTCCAAAAGATTTTAGAAATGATGTAGTAGTTGTAGCAACAGTATTATCTGTTGAACAAGACAACTCACCAGAAGTATGTGCAATGATAGGTGCATCAGCAGCATTATCAATATCAGATATACCATTTGGAGGACCAACAGCAGCAGTAAATGTAGGATTAGTAAATGGAGAAATTATAATAAACCCAACAGAAGAACAAAGAAAAGTAAGTGATTTAAATCTAACAGTTGCAGGAACAGCAGATAAAGTTGCAATGATAGAAGCAGGAGCAAACGAAGTTCCAGATGATGTAATGTTAGAAGCAATAAAAAAAGGGCATGAAGAAATTAAAAAATTATGTGAATTTATACAAAAAATGAAAGATGAAATTGGCAAACCAAAATTCGAATATAAATCATTTGCAGTTGATCATGATTTATATCAATATTTAGAAGACAATTTTACAGAAAAAATGAAACAAGCTGTACAAGAAGTAGATAAAGACACAAGAGATAATAATGTATCAGCATTATCAGAAGAAATTGTGACAGCAGTAACAGAAAAATTAGGAGAAGAAGTAGCAGAAGAAAGAAAACAAGAAATTGGAGAAGCGATATATAAATTAGAAAAGAAATGTGTAAGAGATATGATATTCTACGAACATAAAAGAGTTGATGGTAGAGCAATAGATGAAATAAGACCATTATCATGTGAAGTAGGATTATTACCACGTACACATGGAAGTGCATTATTTACAAGAGGGCAAACACAAGTAATGTCAGTAGTAACTCTTGGAATGGTAAGTGAAGAACAAGAATTAGATGGAATAGATACAGAAACAGAAAAAAGATATATGCATCAATACAACTTCCCAGCATATAGTGTTGGAGAAGCAAGACCATCAAGAGGACCAGGAAGAAGAGAAATTGGCCATGGTGCATTAGCTGAAAAAGCATTAGTAGCAGTATTACCATCAAAAGAAGAATTCCCATATGCAATAAGAGTTGTATCAGAAGTATTGTCATCAAATGGTTCAACATCACAAGCAAGTATTTGTGGAAGTACATTAGCATTAATGGATGCAGGTGTTCCAATAAAAAGACCAGTAGCAGGAATTTCAACAGGATTAGTAACAAATCCAGAAAATCCAGATGACTATGTAATGTTAACAGATATCCAAGGATTAGAAGATTTCTTTGGGGATATGGACTTTAAAGTAGGTGGAACAGAAAAAGGAATAACAGCAATACAAGTAGATATTAAAGTAGACGGATTATCATATAAAATAATAGAAGAAGCATTTGCAAGAACAAGAAAAGCAAGACAATATATTTTAGATGATATAATGAAACCACAAATAGACAAGCCAAGAGAAGAAATATCAAAATATGCACCACATATAATAACAACACAAATAAAAGTTGAAAAAATAAAAGATGTTATTGGAAAAGGTGGAGAAACAATAAACAAAATAATAGATGCAACAGGAGTAAAAATTGATATAGAAGAAAATGGACAAGTATTTATTTATTCAACAGACAATGAAAAAGCAGAACAAGCATTAGATATGATAGAAGATATTGTAAGAGAATTTGAAGTTGGACAAATTTATTATGGAACAGTTACAAGAACAACTAATTTTGGAGCTTTTGTAGATATTGGTAGTGGAAAAGAAGGATTAGTGCACATTTCTAAAGTATCTAAAGAAAAAGTAAAAAATATTGAAGACTATGTAAAACCAGGAGATAAAGTCCCTGTTAAAATAATAGAAATTGATGAACAAGGTAGAATAAATTTAACAATGAAAGATTTAATCGAAGAAAAAACAGAAGAAGTTAATGAAGAAAATAATTAGAACAAAAGGGACAGTCCTTAAAGTGCAAAATGCACAAAAGGGACAGTCCTTTAATTTTTGTTTTTGGGTGTTAAGAGTGTCCCTTTTGTGTATTTTAAATATTTTAATAAAAAATGGTTAAACTAATAAAAAAACTCAAAAGGAGTAAAAGTATGTTTAAACCAAAAGCAATTTATTATGAAAAAGAAATATTAGAATATCCATTAGGAAAACAATTAATCAAACAATATGAAAATGTAGAAAAAATAGAAATTGATAACCACAACAACATAGAAGAAATGAGAAAAAAACAAAATAGTGAATTTGCAGATATGAAAAGAAACTTAATAATAGGAATACGAAAAACACACAAATTTGTAGAAAATCATAAAACATCAGATTTTTTAGTGCCATATACATCATCTGGCTGTACTGCTTCTTGCATGTATTGTTATTTGGTATGTAATTACAATAAATGTGCATATTTAAGGTTATTTGTAAATAGAGAGCAAATGTTAGAAAAAATAATAAAAACAGCAAATAAATCAGAAAAAGAATTAACATTTGAAATAGGTAGTAATAGTGATTTAATATTAGAAAATACAATAACAGGAAATCTACCATGGACGATAGAAAATTTTAAAAATGTAGAAAAAGGATATTTAACATTTCCAACAAAATTTGATATGGTAGATGATATTTTGCAATTAGACCATAATGGAAAAGTTGTTATAAGAATGAGTGTTAATCCAGAAACAATAATAAATAAAGTTGAATTTGGAACATCGAGATTAAAAGGTCGAATTGAAGCAATAAATAAATTAAAAGAAGCAGGTTATAAGATAGGCATATTAATTGCACCAGTAATAATGGTGGAGAATTGGAAAGAATTATATTTAGAATTAATACAAAGACTAAATCAAGAATTATCAGAAAAAGTAAAAAAAGATGTGTTTTTTGAAATAATTTTTATGACTTATAGTTTTGTTCATATAAAAATAAATGAAGAGGCTTTTCCAAATGCTATAAATTTATATAATAAAGAAATAATGGCAGGTAGAGGAAAAGGAAAATATATGTATAAAATAGAATTAAGAAAAGATGGTGAGATATTTTTTAGAGAGCAAATGAAAAAATATTTTCCTACAAATAAAATTGAATACATTGTTTAATATAAAAACAACCTTAAAATTTAAATGCCCCTCAATTATTATTCCAAAAGTTTAATAATTGAGGGGCATTTTATATCTCTAGATATTCAAAAGAATTTAAATTATTAGTAATAGAAAATTATGAGAAAAATATCAATGTAGCAAAAATAGAATTTAGTTATTTACCAAATTCTATTTTTGTACATTCCTCTATTGACATTAACATTATATTTGTGATAAATATAAAAAAGAATATATTTAGACAACCGTATATAAGTTAGGGAGTTTTAACAAATTTAATAAAAAAGTTTAAGTTTGACTCATTATATATTCCAATATCGCTATATAAATACTATGATGAATATAAGTAAAATCGCGTTTGGATGTTTTTGTATTAGATAATAATTTATTATAAGATTAATTTTAAGAAGCACTAGCAAAAGCAATCAGTTTACTTATCTTATGATAGTTTTGTAGTATATATTTTGATAATGTTATGAGGAGGTGGATAGTTAAGTAATAATTGTTTTGAAGTAGTACCAAATGTATCACAAAAAAATTATTATATTTTTGGAAGACTTTATCTAATAAGCCAATAATAAGTATTATAAACAGAAAGATTAAATCCATGATTGGATAAAACAAAATAAAAAGAAAATTTGACATTACAATATAGATTTTAAAAATCTACAAAATAATGAGTTTATAGATATCTCTTAACAAAAATCTAAATATAATAAAATATGGTTAAAAAATATTTTAACTATAATATATGAGGAGAAATAATATGTATAAATTTATAAAAAGTGAAGAACAATATAAAAAAATCACAACCAATTATATTGATGAAATAGAAAACAAATTTAATATAAAGTTTCCTAACATTTTAAAAGAATACTATTTGAATTATAATTGTGCTGAAGAAAAAGAATGCACTTTTAAAGTGAGAGGTATTGATGAAGATTTCGTTTTAGATTTTATTATTCCATTAAAGTATGGAAATTGTAATCTTGAAAAGGAATATGAGTGGGTATTAAAAAATGATTATATATCAAACAAATATATACCTTTGGCATATGATATAGATAGTAATATGTATTATTGGGATTCCAAAAATGGAAAAGTATATTATATATCTAACGAAAATGTAGAAAATCCCATATTAATATGTAATAGTGTAGATGAATTTTTTGACATACTGAATAGATGTTGTGAAGAAACTATTACAATTTCTAATTTGAACGAATCGAAAAATCCGACAGCTAGCTTGGAAACGAATGTTCATAATAATTATGACGCAAATAAGATTTTAAAATATAATGGCAAGTTTATATTTAAATGTAATTTAATATTGATTGTTTGTATTATTCTTTCTTTATTTTTTATGTCGACAACCGATGGCTTATCTGCTATAATCGCAGTAGTATTTACAGTTTGGCTTTTAGTATTTACTGTTATTGATATAATAAATCGTATTATTTCAAGTATTGCATTAAAAAGATATAACCTTGATGAAGTAAAAAAAGAAATATTAGATAAAAAATCAAGAAAGATAGAGGGTTTAGATACTTATTTAACTGATAATTATATAGTATCAAATTCTAAAACAATTAAGATAACAAAATATAGTGATATTGTATGGACATATTTAGCAAGACCGATGGGAACGATTTATCAACAAGGTACTATTGGAACTGCTTATAGATTAAGTGGAAATCCAGTAATTGCTCATTTAAAAAATGGTAAACGAGTAACTATTGCGTTAGTTAAAAATTCCAATCAATTGAATGAAATATTTACCAAAATAACTAATAAAAACAAAGAAGTATTAGTAGGTGAAACAGCTGAAAATATTAAGAGGTACGAGAATATTAACAAAAATTTTAAAATCAAAAATAAAACTGCTACTATTATGTTAATTGTTTTATTTTTACTAATAATAGTCGGTTTTATATATGTTAATTTTATTAAGTGAGTTAAAGTATGAAAAACTTCTAATAAATTTAATTATTTTAATAGTAGTAATAATTACTACCAGCTGTGTTCCTATAATGGAAGTATAATCTTCAAAATATAACATTTGAAATTTGTACTGAGTCCAAAAAATTGAACATTTTTTGGACTCAGTACAAATTTAAGGTTGTTTTATGTTCTTAATAAAGAAAACCAGCTACTATAAACATTTTTGCTCATAGAAAGTATATTTATTTTATTAATAGTAGAATCAGCAACAAGATTAACAGTAGCAATTACTTCATCATTTAAAATATAAGAAACACTACCAACAACTTGACCTTGAGTGACTGGAGCCTGAACACAATCAGGTAAATTTAATTCATAAGTAACATTAGCTTCAGAGCCTTTGGGTAAAAGTATTGAAGCGGAATTTTCATAAACGATATTTACGTTATCTTCAGTTCCTTTATTTACAGAAACAGATTTAACAACATCACCTTTTTCTCCAAAAGAAGAATAAGAAAAATTAGCAAAACCGTAATCTAATAATTTAGTAGCATTATCAAAGCGAAGGGCAGATGTAGGAGCTTTCATAATAACAGCAATCAAAGATAATCTATCTCTAGTAGCACTAGCAGATAAATTATATAAAGCAAGAGATGTAGAACCAGTTTTTAAACCTGTACAACCAGAATAATTACGAACTAATTTATTTGTACTAGATAAAGTAGATTTACCATCTCTAAGAGAATCCATCCAAATAGTTGTATAATTTGTAATAGAAGGATGTTTTACTAGAAGCTCTCTTGACATTAAAGCAATGTCATATGCAGAAGTTAAATGACCATCTTCATCTAAACCATGACAATTTTTAAAAGTAGTATCATTCATTCCAAGTTCTTTTGCTTTATCATTCATCATTTTCACAAAACCTTCTTCAGTACCACCTAGATATTCAGCCATTGCAACAACACAATCATTTGCAGAAACAACAGCAATAGCTTTTAACATTTCGTCAACGGTCAAGGTTTCAGTAGTATTTAACCAGATTTGAGAACCTCCCATACTAGCAGCATTATCACTACAAGGAATTTGTGTATCAAGAGTAATTTTTCCAGAATCTAAAGCTTCCATTATTAAAAGCAAACTCATAACCTTTGTAACACTTGCAGGATGCAAAGCTTCGTGAACATTATATCCATATAAAATTTGACCACTATTTTGTTCAATCAAAATAGCACTTCCGGCTTCCAAATTTAAAGAATTATTATCTAAAACTTCATTAGAAGAAGGTAATGTAGCAGAAGTTTCGATAAAATTATCTAATACAGACCAAGTATAAGATTCGCTAAAACAAAAACAAGGAGAAAGGTAAAAAAACATAAGTAAAAAGATTAAAACTAAAGAAATTATTTTTTTATTAGACATATAAAAGCCTCCTAAAATTGAACAAGTTATTTATATAATTATATGCTAAATAACAAAATTTATAACATAAAAAATCAATTAAAATTTAATAAAAACTTGAAAAAAGGAAACAATATGATAAAATAAAGGCATGCAAAAGAAAATTTTGTAATAGCCAAATTTGGCAGAATGGAGGTCTTTCTATGGAAAGAAAAGTAAAAGTTGTTCAATATGGTGTAGGCAAAATGAGTGTGTACACAATGAGATATGTGTACGAAAAAGGGGGAGAAATTGTAGGTGCTGTTGATGTTAATCCAAATGTAGTAGGAAAAGACATTGGAGAAATAATGGGAGCAGACAAAAAAGGTGTTGTTGTTACAGATGCAAAAAATGCAAAAGAAATGTTAATGCAAACAAAACCAGATATTTGTATAGTAACAACAATGAGTTTAATCCAAGACTTAGAAGAAGCATTATTATTATGTGCAGAACTTGGAATAAATGCAATTACAACATGTGAAGAAGCATTTTATCCGGCAAATTCAAATCCAAATTTAACAAAAAGAATTGATGAATTAGCAAAGAAAAATAATTGTACAATTACCGGAAGTGGATATCAAGATATATATTGGGGACAATTGATTTCATCAATAGCAGGATCAACACAAAAAATTACAAAAATAAAAGGAAGCTCAAGCTATAATGTAGAAGAATATGGAATAGCATTAGCAAAAGCACATGGTGCAGGACTAACATTAGAAGATTTTGACAAAGAGGTTGCATCAGTAGACAGAATAAGTGATGAAGAAAGACAAAAATTAATAAATGATGGAGAATATTTACCATCATATATGTGGAATGTAAATGG
>CALXJW010000033.1 GCA_944388725.1 uncultured Clostridia bacterium
ATTGAAACAGTCTGAAATTTAAAGGACTCTCCCTTTTGTTCACATTTTATTAAGGAGGATAAAACAATAAATCAAATTTTAGATATGATATATCCACAAGTATGTAGTATATGTGGAAAACTCAACAGAGAATCATTATGTAATAAGTGTAGAATTAAATTGGAAAAAGAATTTAATTTTCAAGTAGATGATTATTCAAATTCAGAAAAGAATTTTATAGAACATAGCTATTTTTTTAAGTACGAAAATCTGATACGAAATCAAATTTTATCATATAAATTTCAAGAAAAAGCATATATATACAAAACAATTGGAAAATTTTTAGAAAAAAAGCAAAAAAGTTTTGAAATATTGAGAAAATATGATATAATACTTATAGTACCTATAAGTATTCAACGAAAAATGAAAAGAGGATATAATCAAAGTGAATTATTAGCAAAAGAAATTGCTAAAATCTTACAAACAAAGATAGATACAAAAACATTAAAAAAAACAAAAAATAATATAACACAAAGTACATTAAACAAAGAACAAAGAGAGCAAAATGTAATAGGAGCATATAAAATAAAAAATATAGAAACAATTAAAAATAAAAAAATATTGATATTTGATGACATATATACAACAGGAAGCACATCAAATGAATGTGCAAAAGTTTTAGTACAAGAAGGAATACCCAAAGAACATATAGGGATATTAACAATAGCAAAAGATTAAAAATACATAAAGGGAGGAACAGATGGAAGATCTTGTTGAAAGTATATTAGACTATGTAAGAGCAGATTATACAGATTATGCAATAATGATAAATGGAGAATGGGGTTCAGGAAAAACATATTTCTGGAACAATAAAATAAGAAAAAAGATAGACAACATGAGACTTAATGGAAAACAATATACAACAATATATATGTCTTTATATGGAATATCAAACCTAGAAGAAATAAGTAAAAAAATATTTATAGAAACAACACAACTAATGGACAAAAACTTAAGAAGATATATGGAACAAAATGGACAAACAACAATACCTGAATATGCAAAAACAGGAATAGACATGGCAAACCTATTTGGAATAGCACAAAATGAAGACAAAGTAAATTACGGCGAATTTTTCTCAACAGATGATAAAGTATTATGTTTTGACGACTTAGAAAGAGCAAATGTAGATGTAATAGATATATTAGGATATATAAACAACTTTGTAGAACATGATCACATTAAAACAATAATAATATGTAATGAAAAAGAATTATCAACAAAATTAAAAAGTAATAACCTAGAAATGAAAACATTTATAGCAACATACATGTTAGACAAGCAAGGAGAATTATTAAAAACAGATAAGCCAATGGTAGAAAAAATAAAAGATAAAATAGAGCATGTTTTTGATAAAGCAAATGAATACGAAAGAATAAAAGAAAAACTAATTGGAGAAACATTTGAATATGCACCAAAATTTGATTACATAATAAACGGAATATTAATGAGATATGAAAATGATCCAGATTTAATAAGATTTTTAAGAGAAAATACAAATTTAATAATATCCACATTTAATAAAAGTGGAACAAGAAACTTAAGAATATTAAAACATTCATTAAATGATTTTCAAAAAGTATTCGAAATGGTAGAAAAAAATTATCCAAATGTAAGTAATAGAGTATTACAAACAATGTTAATATTTACGATAGCAATATCATTTGAAATAAAAGCAGGAAAAATAACAAAAGACAAGTTTATAGATATTAAAAACAATGATGAATATAAAGCAATATTAGTATCATCAAGAATATTAATGGACAATAGACAATTTTATATAAAAGAATTTGATAATAATTACTACTATAATTTTAAAACAGAATATAGATTTTTCAAATTTATAGAATATTATGTGAGAACAAGAATATTTGATATGAGAACATTTAAAGAAAATATGGAAGTAATATTAAATACAGCCAGACTTATGAAAATGCCAGCATATAAAAGATTACTTACAGAAGAATACTGGAAAATATCAGATGATGAGTTTGCTGATGTAATAAATGAAATAATAGAAAATATAAAAAGAGGAGAAATAGAATTAGTAGATTTAGTAAAAATATATGCATATTTTAGTTATTTCTCAAGAAAAGGATTAATATTATATGATTTGCCAACATTAAAAAGTTTATTTATAAGTGGAATGAATATGGCATCTGTAAATTCAAAATATTGTGAAGATGTAGAAAAAGAATTAGCAAAAATTGCTCTTGAAGAAGTATCAGAAGATATGGATGAAATATTGAGTAGATTTTATGAATTGAATGAACAATTAAAAGATAAAATGTACAAAGAAAAAGCTGACGAAATATTTAAATGTATACCAATGAAAATGGAAAAATTCTATGACAGGTTTGATAAAGAATGTATGAATATACCAATATTTAAATATGAAGAACCTCGTCAACTATTTCAAAGAATATCTTGTGCAAGCAATGAAGATATAGTAATAATAAAAGAAAAATTAATAAATAGAGCAGATAAATATACTAAAGAATTGGAACCAGAAATAAAAAAATTAAAAGAATTAAAACAAATTATAGACGAATATACAGTAGAAAAAGATATTTCAATAAAAATAGTAATGCTAAAAGAATTTTCTAAAGAATTAGGATACATAATAGAAAAATACAAAAATAATAATTAAGTAACTAATTAAAGAAGAAACATAAATAATATTAAGAAAGGGAGTGTTAAATATGCAAAGTTCAACATCAACATTAATTGCAATATTTGTAGCAGCAGTATTATTATTTGTAGTACCACTTGTAACATTAACAGAAAGAAATGACAATGTAGTTCAAGAAAATGTTAAGGTCATAGTTGAAGAATTTGTAACCGATATAAAAAATACAGGAGAATTAACAATTGAGAAATACCAAGATTTTGAAAATCGATTAGCTGCAACAGGAAATGTTTATGATATAGAGATGGAATTACAAATATTAGATGAAAACCCAGGAAAGAAAACAATGCAAGCAAATTATACTAAAATTGGAGAAAATGTATATTATTCAGAATATACAACACAAGTATTAGAAAAATTAAACTCAGGAAAAATAACACTAAAAGAAGGAGACTTAGTATATGTTGGAGTTGCTAATCAAAATAGTACTGCATCTCAAACATTAAAAAGTACATTTTTAAGTTTTGCTAACGCAGGTGAAGAAGTAATAACAGCAAGCAGTTCTGGAATGGTAAGTGTTAATGGCGCAAAATAAAAACGAAGTGTTTTCACTTCGTTTTTACTTTTATTAAAGAAGTATCAGTGTTTCTAATAGAGATAATAGTATTTCTAAATTCAAAAGCAGTAGGCTCTCCAAAAGGACTTCTTAGTACAGGAGTAATATATGTACCAGGGATTAACCCTAAATCTAAAAGACGTTTTTTGATAGAAAGATTGCAATTCAATTCTAAAATAATACCCTTTTGTTGTAAAGGTAATTTATCTAAAGAAATAATATTAGAATACATAATTTCCTCCTATAATATAATATGAAAAAATTTAAAAAGTGTTGACTTTTTAAATTTATTGTGTAAAAATACAATTAGAAAAAATAAATGGAGGAATACAATATGGAAAAATTAAGAGGATTTGAAATAGCAAAAGGTTGGGAAAATAAAGGAATTAATTTACCTGTTAGAAAAACTAAATATTCAGCAGGATATGACGTAGAAGCTGCAGAAGATGTTATAATACCAAGTTATAAACCAGGAATAAAACCAACATTAATACCTACAGGATTAAAAGCATATTGCCAAAAAGATGAATGGTATATGTTAGTAAATAGAAGTAGTGGACCAAAAAAAGGATTTGTTATGGCCAACAGTATAGGTGTAATTGATGCAGATTATTATGGAAATGAATCTAATGATGGACATTTTTATTTTCAATATTTTAATTTTCAAGATCATGATATACAAGTAAAAAAAGGAGATATAATAGGACAAGTAATATTCCAAAAATATTTAACAGTTGATGATGACGATGCACAAGGAGAAAGATTAGGTGGATTTGGTTCTACAGATAAATAATAAGAAAAAATAACCAAAAAAAATGGTAAAAGCTTTGACTTTTACCATTTTTTGTAGTATAATAAAAGAGGTTGAAAAAATAAAATAATAGTAATATAAAAATAAAAAAATGCTGAAAGGAGAGGACTTGAATGTATAATGTAGGTGATAAAATAGTATATCCTATGCATGGAGCTGGAGTTATAGATTCAATAGAAGAAAAAGATATATTAGGGGAGAAACAATCATACTATATATTAAAAATGCCTGGAGAAGTAAAGGTAATGGTTCCTATTGCAACAGCAGAACAACACGGAATTAGAAATGTAATAGATACAGAAGAAGCAAATCGAGTTATAAAAGTATTAGAACAAGATGAAACAGAAATGGAAAAAAACTGGAATAAAAGATATAGAGATAATATGGATAAAATTAAAAGTGGTAACATTTATGAAGTAGCAGATGTAGTAAGAAATTTAAGTTTCAAACAAAAAGAAAAAGGTTTATCAACAGGGGAAAAGAAAATGTTACATAATGCTAAACAAATTTTAGTTAGCGAATTAGTATTAGCAAGACACTCAAATAAAGAAGAAATAGAAGAATTAGTAGATAACAAAATAAATACTTCATTCGCAATGTTTAGAACAGAGACGCCAATTCAAGCAGAAAGTATTGTTAATAAATTTATACCATTTGATGCTAGTGCAAACGCACAAAATTCGTAAAAAATCGAAAAATGAAATAACTATAGTATTTTTGTAATATTATAGTTGTTTTTTTTTATTAAAAATAAAAAAACTATTGTAAAACAAAAACTAATATGATAATATGTAATCACATGAGAGGAGGATACAAATGATATATACAATTACATTTAATCCTGCTTTAGATTATATATCACAAGTAGAAAATTTTGAAGTTGGCAAAATAAATAGAACAAAGACAGAAAAAATACTACCAGGTGGTAAAGGGCTAAATGTTTCAATTGTTTTAAAAAACTTAGAATACAATAGTACAGCATTAGGGTTTATTGCTGGGTTTACAGGAGATGAACTGAAAAAACAACTTGAAGAGTATAAAATAAATACAGATTTTATAAAAGTAAAAAAAGGAATAACTAGAATAAATGTAAAAATAAGCTCAAAAGAAGAAACAGCTTTAAATGGCAATGGACCTGAAATAACAAAAGAAGACATTCAAAATCTATTAGATAAAATAGATAAAATAAAAAAAGATGATATAGTAATTTTAGCAGGTAATGTGCCAAAAGGAATAAATAATAATATTTATGAAATAATATGTGTAAAACTAGAAAAAAATGGGGTAACATATATAGTAGATGCAACAAAAGAACTTTTAATAAATGTATTAAAATATAAACCATTTTTAATTAAACCCAATAAAGAAGAATTAGAAGAAACTTTTAAGGTAAAAATTAAAACAAAAGAAGATATAGTATTGTATGCAAAAAAACTTCAACTAATGGGAGCAAAAAATGTTCTAGTATCATTAGGTGGAGATGGAGCAATATTAGTAACAGCAGAAGAAAATGTTTATTTTTGCGAAGCACCAAAAGGAAAAGTATTAAATACAGTAGGAGCAGGGGATTCCATGGTAGCTGGATTTTTAGCAGGATATTTAAAAACACAAGATTATGAATATGCTTTAAAAATGGGAATAGCTACAGGTAGTGCTAGTGCTTTTTCAATGAATTTAGCAACAATAAAGGATGTAGAAACACTTTTAAGAAAAATGTAAAAAAATCAAAGGAGGAATAAAAATGAAAATTACAGATTTACTATGCAAAGCTTCAATAGAGCTAAATGCACAAGTAAGTGACAAAAATTCAGCTATAGATAAATTAGTTGAATTAATGGTTACAAATGGAAACATTACTAACAAAGAAGAGTACAAAAGAGTAGTAATGGAAAGAGAAAAAGAAGGTACGACAGGAATTGGAGAGGGTATAGCAATACCACATGGAAAATCCAATGTCGTATTAAAACCAGGATTAGCAGCTATGGTAGTACCAAATGGAGTTGAATTTAATTCATTAGATGGAAAACCAGCAAAATTATTGTTTTTAATAGCTGCACCAGATACAAAAGATAATGTACATCTAGAAGTATTAAGCAGATTATCAACATTATTAATGGATACAAAATTTAGAGAAAATTTATTAAATGCTAAAAGTGTAGAAGAATTTATTTCTTATATAGACAAAGCAGAAAAATCAAAAGTTCAACAAGAAGATAAAGTGCATGAAGAAAAAAATAATAATAGTTATGAAATATTAGCAATAACAGCTTGTCCAACAGGAATTGCACATACTTATATGGCAGCAGAAGCATTAGAAAAAATGGGAGAAGAGTTAGGACATAAGGTAAAAGTAGAAACACATGGGCAATCTGGAGTAAAAAATAAATTTACAAGTGAAGAAATAAAAAATGCAAAAGCAGTAATAATTGCAGCAGATACAAAAGTAGATTTATCAAGATTTGATGGTAAAAAATTAGTAAAAGCTAAAGTTGCAGATGGAATAAATAAACCTAAAGAATTAATAGAACATGTATTATCAGATAATGCAAAAGTATATCATACAACAGGTGCTAAAAAACAAGAAGATGATAATGTAAAAGAAGGAATAGGGACACAAATATATAAACACTTAATGAATGGTGTAACACATATGTTACCATTCGTAGTAGGTGGAGGAATATTAATTGCAATAGCATTCTTATTAGATGATTATACAATTGATCCATCTAATTTCGGTATGAATACACCACTTGCAGCATTCTTCAAAACAGTAGGTGGAGCAGCATTTAATGTAATGTTATATATTTTAGCAGGATATATAGCAATGAGTATTGCAGATAGACCGGGACTAGCAGTAGGATTTGTTGGTGGAATATTAGCAGTACAAGGAACAACATTTGCATCATTAGGAGATAGTTCAATAGTATTAGTAAGTTCAGGATTTTTAGGAGCTTTAATAGCAGGATTTGTTGGCGGATATATAGTATTATTATTAAAGAAATTATGTAGTTATTTGCCAGATAGCATAGAAGGTATAAAAACAATATTATTATACCCAGTATTTGGAATATTTTTAATAGGATTATTTATGTTAGCAATAAATCCATATGTAGCATCAATTAATACAGCAATAAATGATTATTTATCATCAATGAGTAGTGCAAATAAAATATTATTAGGAGCTTTATTAGGTGGAATGATGGCAGTTGATTTAGGAGGACCAATCAATAAAGCAGCATATACATTTGGTACAGGAATGTTAGCATCAGGACAATATGAAATTATGGCAGCAGTTATGGCAGGAGGAATGGTACCACCATTAGCAATAGCATTTTTAGCAACAGCATTCCCAAGAAAAATTCCTAAAAAAGATAAACAAGCAGCATATGTAAATTATATAATGGGATTATCATTTATATCAGAAGGGGCTATACCTTTTGCATCAGCAGACCCATTAAGAACAATACCTGCATTTATAGTTGGTTCAGCTGTAACAGGTGCATTATCAATGTTCTTTAATTGTACATTAATGGCACCACATGGAGGAATATTTGTAATAGCAACAATAGGACATCCTCTAAAATACTTATTAGCAATAATTGTTGGAGCAATCGTATCTGCAGCAATTATGGCTAAATTAAAGAAAAATGTTGTAGAAAAATAAAAGAACAGTTTAGGAGGGACTTATGAAAACAGAAAAAGTTATTTTAAAAAATGAAACAGGATTACATGCAAGACCTGCATCAGAATTAACAAAATTATCTGCAAAATTTAAATGTGATATAAAAATAAAAGCAGGAGAAAAAGAAATTAATCCAAAATCCATATTATCAATAATGTCTGCAGGATTAACAGCGAATACAGAATTAGAAATAATATGTGATGGTGAAGATGAGGAAACGGCAATTACTGAATTAGTACAAGCATTTAATAATAAATTTGGTGAATAAATTTTAGACGAGATACTTTAAGATAATATAAAGTATCTCATTTTATTAAAAAATGAAGAAAGGAAGAATAATAAATGTTAAAGGGAAAAGGTGTATCAATAGGTATAAGCTTTGGAAAAGTTGTTGTTTTAAAAAATCAAAAAAGAGAAATAGAAAAGAAAAATGTAGATAATCCAGAACAAGAATTAGAAAAATTCAAACAAGCATTTAATGCCGTAATAAATGAAACTGAAGATATAATTAAAGATTTAAATGGCACAGAATTAGATATAATGCAAGCATATTTAATGATAATGCAAGATCCAAGCTTAATATCAGAAACAGAAAATCTAATAAAAAATTTAAATTATAATGCAGAATATGCAGTAGAAGAAGGATTTAATAGTGTAATACAGATATTCGAAACCATGGAAGATCAATATATGGCAGCAAGATCAAGAGATATTGCTGATATAAAAAATAGAATATTAGCTAAATTATTTAATGAAGAAACAGTAAATATTAGCAAATTACATCCAGATACGATAATTGTAGCGACAGAACTTACAACGTCAGATACAGCAAAATTAGATTTTAAAAATGTTTCTGGAATCATAACTGAAATAGGAGGAACAAATTCACATACATCTATAATGGCAAGAACACATTTAATTCCTGCAATTACAAAAGTAGAAGAAGCAACAAAAATATTAAAAAATGGAGATTATATTGCAATTGATGGATCACTAGGAGAAATATATTTAAATCCAACTGAAGAAGAAAAAGAAAAATTATTAAAGTTGAAAGAACAAATATTACACGAACAAGAAGAACTAGAGAAATACAAAGGTACAGAAACAAAAACAAAAGATGGATATAAAGTTGAATTAGTTGCTAATATTGGTACTCCATCAGATGTAGAAATAGTACAAAAAAATACAGCAGAAGGTATAGGATTATTGAGAAGTGAATTTTTGTATATGGATAGTGAAAATATGCCATCAGAAGAAGAACAATTTAATAGCTATAAAGAAGTCGCTGAAAAGATGCAAGGAAAACAAGTAATAATAAGAACATTAGATATAGGTGGAGATAAAGAATTAAAATATCTAAAATTAGAAAAAGAGGCTAATCCTTTTTTGGGATATAGAGCTATAAGATTATGTTTAGATAATTTAAATATATTTAAAACACAATTAAGAGCATTGTTAAAAGCGAGCAATTATGGAAATATAGCTATAATGTTTCCAATGATATCTTCAATAGAAGAATTAAGAGATGCGAAAAAGATATTAGAAGAATGTAAAAAAGAATTAGATAATGAAAATATTCCATATAAAAAAGATATTAAAGTAGGAATAATGATTGAAATACCTTCAGCAGCATTGGTTGCACAAGGTTTAGCACAAGAATGTGATTTCTTTAGTATTGGTACAAATGATTTAATACAATATACTGTTGCTGTAGAAAGAGGAAATGAAAAAATTTCAAAATTATATACAAAATATCATCCGGCAGTTATCAAATTAGTAAAAGAATCAATAGAAGGAGCACATGATGCAGGAATTTTCTGTGGAATGTGTGGAGAAGCAGCTAGTGACGAATTGTATATTCCATTATTAATAGGTTTAGGATTAGATGAATTTTCAATGAATGCAAATAATATATTAAAATCTAGAAAAATAATTAGTAATTTAGAAAAAGATGAATGTATAGAATTAGCAAAAGAAGTTTTAAGATTAACATCTGCAGAGGATGTTGAGAAAGTATTAAAAGATTTTGTTGAAAGGAAATAATATATGCACCAAATAAAAATGTTAATAGATGAAGAAAGAATAAATAAAAGAATAAAAGAAATTGCAAGACAAATTGAAGAAGATTATAAAAATAAAGATATTGTGTTTTTATGTATTTTGAAAGGTAGTGTAGTTTTTACTGTAGAACTAGCAAAAGCGGTAAAAAACAATGTACAATTTGAATTTATGGAAGTATCAAGCTACATAGGACACGAAAGTACTGGTAAAATAAAAATTAATAAAGATATTACAGAATCTATAAAAGGAAAAAATATTATAGTAATAGAAGATATTATAGATACGGGTAGAACACTTTATGATTTAAAAGAATATTTAAAACAAAAAAAACCCGAAACATTAAAAATATGTACATTACTAGACAAACCTTCAAGAAGAGTTGCTGAAATTGAAGCTGATTATGTTGGGTTTGTTATAGATAATAAATTTGTAGTGGGATATGGCCTTGATGATAATCAAAATTTTAGAAATTTAAATTATATTGGATATATAGAAGAATAAAAAAACTCTCTTTGGAAATAATAAATATAACATTATTTTCTAAAGGGAGGTTTTTTATTTGATTAATAAGGTAGAAATATGTGGGGTAAATACTGCTAAACTGCCTATACTAACAAATAAAGAAAAGGAAGAACTATTAATTAAAATAAAACAAGGAGATATAGAAGCGCGAAATCAGTTTATAAAAAGTAATTTAAGATTAGTCCTAAGTGTAATACAAAGATTTTATAATCGTGGGGAGAATGCAGATGATTTATTTCAAATTGGATGTATTGGATTAATAAAAGCAATAGATAATTTTGATTTAAATCAAGGCGTTCAATTTTCAACATATGCAGTTCCAATGATTATTGGAGAGGTAAGAAGATATTTAAGAGATAATAATTCTATAAGAGTGAGTAGATCAATAAGAGATTTAGCTTATAAAGTAATTCAGTATAAGGAAAAATTTAATAAAGAAAAAGGAAGAGAACCCAATATAGAAGAAATAGCAAAAGAATTTAAAGTAGAGAAAGAAGAAATAGCTTTTTGTTTAGACGCTATTCAAGACCCAGTTTCATTACAAGAGCCTATATATAATGATGGATCAGAAAGTATTTATGTAATGGATCAAGTTAAAGACACAAAAAACAGTGATGAAAACTGGGCAGAAAATATGACCATAGCTGATGCTTTGAAAAGATTAAATGAAAAAGAAAAAACCATAATACGAAAAAGATATTTTGATGGCAGAACTCAAATGGAAGTGGCAGATGAAATCGGCATATCACAAGCACAAGTATCGAGATTAGAAAAAACAGCTTTAAAGAATATAAAAAAATATTATAAATAATCATATTTAAAAGTTTAAACAAATTTGTTTAAACTTTTTTGCAACATTTTATAAAATTTACATATAATATTATACTAAGGAGAAGGTTATGGGAGATAAAGGATTAGATTTTAAGCATAAAGAAGTTATAAATATATTTGATGGAAAAAGATTGGGCTTTGTTCAGGATGTTTGTGCAGATTTGGAAACAGGAACAATAACTTCTATTATAGTACCAGGGAATACTAATAAGTTTATGAGTATATTTTCTTCAAATAATGACATTGTAATTCCATGGGATAAGATAAAATGCATTGGAGAAGATTTGATATTAGTAGAAATAGATAATAGAAATTATATTTAATAAGTATAGTAAAAAATACTTTAGAAAAAATTTTAAAAAAAATTTTAAAAAGGTGTTGACAAAAATTAAGAAGGGTGTTATTATAAATAAAGACCAAGCAACAGACAAAAATATTTTAAAAATATTACATAAGAATTAGTAAAAAAGTACCAACAAAAAACATAAAAAAACAGCAAATTACTAGTTTTTTATTTTGCCCCAAAAACGAGGCTAAAAAATATTTTAAATATTTTTTAAAAAAGTATTGACAACATAAAAAAGGTATGCTAAAATAACATACGTTCCGCTCAAACGGAACAAGAAAAAGTACATTGAAAAGTAAACAATAAATCCTTTAGAGAAAAAACCAAACGGTATTTTCTAGAAATAGAAAAGTGCCAAAAAGTAAATCAAAATTTTAAAGTTTAAAAGAGTTAG
>CALXJW010000034.1 GCA_944388725.1 uncultured Clostridia bacterium
TTTGATAAAAAATCTTTTCCAGATAAATATACAGCAACATCTTGTTCATCTTTTATTATTATATCAAAATTGTTTTTAATTGCTATTGCATTTAATTCTTCTGATAGATTTCCTATTTTCAAATCACCATTATAATATGCATTTATTTGATTATATACTGATTTTAATGTATTACTTTTTGCAAATTGATAATATTTTTCTAATACAACACTATTTACAATTATCAAAAATAATATTATTGATATTATAACTACACATAATGTAAAAAACAATTTTCCTCTTACTGTTTTTATTTGTTTTTTTAATTTTTCCATATTTCACCTATTTTTTTATTTCAAATTTATATCCTATTCCTCTAATTGTTTCTATGTATTTTCCCTTTTTACCTAATTTATGTCTTATCTTTTTTATATGACTATCAATTGTTCTTGAATCTCCATAATAATCATAATTCCACACATTATTTAATATTTTGTCTCTTGATAATGCTATATTTTCATTATCTAATAAATATTTTAAAAGTTCATATTCTCTCAAACTCAATTCTATTGGTTTTCCATCTACTTTTACTGTTCTTCCTTCTTGATCTATTGTTATTCCATCATAATCTTTTACTTCTTTTTTATCTCCGTACACTCTTTTTAATATTGCTTCTACTCTTGCTACTAGTATTTTAGGGCTAAATGGTTTTGATATATATTCATCTACTCCAAGTTCAAATCCAAATAATTCATCTTGTTCTTCTCCTCTTGCAGTAAGCATTATAACAGGTACTTTCGAATCTTGTCTTATTTTTCTAAGAACAGACCATCCATCTAATTTGGGCATCATAACATCAAGTAAAATTAATTTAATTTTATTTTTGTTTTCTTCAAATACTTCTATTGCTTTTTCTCCATCTTCTGCTTCAAGTATTTTATAGCCTTTTACTGATAAAAAGTCTTTTAATAGTTTTCTCATTCTAGACTCATCATCAACTACTAAAATATATATATCTTCCATTTTTATCATCCTTTCAATTGATTTTTCTCACTTTTATGCAATTATTATAACTTATTATTATGTCTTTTTAGTGAATTTCTTATAAAAAAATGAGCTGTTATGCTCATTTTTTCACATATATCGTTTGTGTATTGTATGCTAATTCTATTCTTTCTTCTTTAAGTATTTCTAAAATTTCATAATTAATTTCTTCTTTTATTTCTAAGAATTTATTATAATCTACTTCATTAATATACGCAATAACTATTATTTCATTTCCATTATCTGCTATTGTTTGGAAACTAACACTTATTGTATCTTGTATAATTATCTCATTCGACATTAATAAACCTTTTATTCTTTCTTCTAAAATTTTTAATTTTTCTAATGGTGTATTTAGTTCAATTGTAAGCTTAGCATAATATCTTCTTCTTTGCATTTCACTATAATTTATAATTGCTGATATAGACATTTCTGAATTTGGTATATGTAGTACAGAATTATCTAATGTTCTTATATTTGTGCTTCTAAACTTTATATCTTCTACAGTTCCTTCATATGTTCCTACTTTTACATAGTCACCAATTTTAAATGGTCTATCTATAAAAATAGCAACTCCACCGATTAAACTTTTTGCAGTATCTTGCGCTGCTAAAGTTATCATTACACCACCAATTCCTAATCCAGCTACTATTCCTGTCAAGTCATATCCAAGTTCTCCTATTACTAAGAAAACTGCAATTACATAAATTATTATTTTTAATGTTTGTGCCAAAAATTTTTGTGTTGTTGAATCTAGTTGTTTCCCAGATTTTAGTTTTATTCCTCTTTTGGTATCTAAACCTTCACTAAATGCTTTTGCTACTAATAATATCATTAGTATTTTTATGACTTTAGTTATTATATTTAATAAATCAGGATTTACTTGTTGCGAATTTTCTATAATATTTAATGCTATATATATACCTATAAATGTTATTATAGTTTTTAATGGTAAATATAATGGATGTTTTTTTAATTCTTTTTTTCCTTTTGTTTTTGGTGTTATTATTTTTATTATTACTTTTGATACTATTGGACTAATTAATTTAAATAATATTATTACAGCTATTGCTAACATTATTTCCATTAGTATTGGTATATTTAATTTTTCAATTATTTCTATTATTTGGTCCATATTCACCTCTATATTAGTTCATATAATCTCTTAATTTTTTACTTCTACTTGGATGTCTTAATTTTCTTAATGCTTTTGCTTCTATTTGACGTATTCTTTCTCTTGTAACATCAAATTCTTTTCCAACTTCTTCTAATGTTCTTGCTTTTCCGTCTTCTAAACCAAATCTTAATTTTAATACTTTTGCTTCTCTTGGTGTTAAAGTATTCATAACTTCTTCTAATTGTTCTCTTAATAATGTGTATGATGCAGCATCATGTGGTGCTGGTGAATCTTCATCTTGTATAAAGTCTCCTAAATGACTATCATCCTCTTCACCAATTGGTGTTTCTAATGATACTGGGTCTTGTGCTATTTTTTGTATTTCCATTACTTTTTCAACAGATATATCCATTTCTTGCGCAATTTCTTCTGGTGATGGTTCTCTACCTAATTGTTGTAATAAGTGTCTTGATGTACGAATTAATCTATTTATAGTTTCTACCATGTGTACTGGTATTCTTATTGTTCTTGCTTGGTCTGCTATTGCTCTTGTTATAGCTTGTCTTATCCACCATGTTGCATAAGTACTAAATTTAAATCCTTTTGTATAATCAAATTTTTCTACTGCTTTTATTAATCCCATATTTCCTTCTTGTATTAAATCTAAAAATAGCATTCCTCTTCCTACATATTTCTTAGCTATACTTACTACAAGTCTTAAGTTTGCTTCTGCTAATTCTTGTTTTGCTTCTTCATCATTTTCCAATATTCTTTTTGCTAATTCTAATTCTTTTTCATATGATAATAATGGTATTTTACCAATTTCTCTTAGATACATTCTTACCGGGTCATCAACACTTATTCCTTCAAAATTAGTGTCTATTTCGTCTATTTTTAAATCTTCTACTTCTTTTAAATCTTCTATATCTGGTTCTTCTTCAAAATCGTCGTTTAATAAATTCACTCCCATTTCTTCAAATGCATCAAATACTTTGTCAATTTGCTCTGGATTTGTATTTTCTAGTTCTTTTGCAAGTTCACCATAAGTTATTTTTCCTTTTTCTTTCGCTTTTTTTACTATTTGCTCTACTTTTGCTTTTTCTTCTGTTATGTTTTGATTTTGTTCTTCTATTGGTTCATTTCCTTCTATCCTTAATTGATTTTCTTCATTAATTTTTTCCACTAAATTCACACCTCTATCTAATTTTTGCTAATGATATTACTATATCATTTAGCTCTTTACCTAATTTTCTTTTTTCTTCTTCATTTTGAGCAATCTCTAATTCCTTTAAAATTTCTTTTTTTCTATCATTTAGTCTATCTTTTTTATATTTTGATAAAAGATCTTCAACTGCCTTTTCTGAATTTTCAAATTCATAATCTGTTGCCATTACCATTGTAATATGATTTTGGCATTGTTCATCTAATGTGTCTATTATTTTATTTACATTAGCATCATCTTTTTCTAATTCTTTATACAATTGTTCAGCTATTTTTTGATTTAATTTATCCTTAAAATCTTCTGGTTTTATTTTTTCTTTTATTTTGTTAAAAATTTGTATATTTGAATCTAGTAATAATGCTATTATTGTATTTTCTCTTTTTATTAGTTCTTCATCTATTTGTTCTGTATTTTTGTCTTCTTTATGGTGTATTGTTTTTATTTCTGGTTTTGAATTTTGTAATATTTTTTCTGATTTAACATTTGAATATATTAATTTATTGACTTCTGCATAAATCGCTTCTTTTGATATATTATAACCTTTTGCAATCTTTTCTATGTATATTTCTCTTTCTATTTTACTTTCTACTTTAGAAAGTATTTGAGCTGTTTGATTTAAAAATTTTATTTTATCTCCAGTGTTTTCAATATTTAATGTTTGTTTTAATTTTTTTACTTTAAATTCAATTAATGATATAGCATTTTCAATTGCTAATTGAAATCTGGCTTCTCCAAATTTAATTATGTATTCATCAGGATCTTTTGCTCCTTCTATTTGCAAAACCCTCATATCACAACCCATTTTTTGCAATATGTCCATTGATCTTTCTATTGCTGTTTGTCCAGCACCATCTGCATCAAATCCTAATATTACTTGTTCTGTACTTTTTCTTAATAACCAACCTTGTTGTTCTGTTAATGCAGTTCCTAATGCTCCAACTACATTTCTTATTCCTCTTTGATGTAATGATATAACATCCATATATCCTTCTACAATTAATAGTTTCTTTTCGGCATATTTTTTTGCAACATTTAATCCAAATAAATGTCTACCTTTACTATATACTATATTCTCTGGAGAATTAATATATTTTGGTTTTGAGTCATCTAATACTCTGCCACCAAATGCTATTACTTTGCCTCTTATATCACATATTGGAAACATTAATCTATTTCTATATCTATCTATATATGTTCCATTATCATTTTTGTTTACTAGTCCTGATTCTAATATTTCTTTATCTTCAAAACCTTGCTTTTTTAGTGCTTTATATAATTCATCAAATCTGCCTGAAAACCCTATTCTATATGCTTCTAAAGTTTCTTGATTTAATCTTCTTTTTTTCACATATTCTTGAGCTATTTTAGCTGTTGGCTTGTACAAATTTTGATGATAAAATTCTGCTGTAAATTCATTTACTTTATATACTTTTGCTTTTAATTCTTCTTTATAATTGTCTGCACTATTTTCTAATTTTGGTAATTGTATATTTGCTCTTTCTGCAAGTGTTTCTAATGCTTCTACAAATGATATTCCTTCTATTTTCATTAAAAAAGTATATACATTTCCTCCTACCCCACATCCAAAACAATGGAATATTTGCCTATCTGGTGATACTGAAAATGAAGGTGATTTTTCATTATGAAATGGGCATAAACCAAAATAATTTCTGCCTTTTCGGGTTAAATGTACATACTGTGAAATTACATCTACTATATCATTATTTTGCCTAACTTCTTCTATAATTTCTTCACTATATCGTGCCATTTACTCCCTTCTTCCTTTTTTATTTGCATAATTATATTATTCGACGTATTTTACATAATTCCCTCTTTTTTTATAAGTTTACTAAAAAATATGTCGATTTTGTAAAAATGGGGACGGTTCTGTTTTTTACAAATGTAAAAAACAGAACCGTCCCCATTTTTACCTATTTTCCATAATAACTATCTAATAATATTTGTTTTATTTCTGATACAATCGGAACTCTTGGATTTGCTGTTGTACATTGATCTTCAAAAGCTCTATCTGCTAATAAGTCTACTTTTGCTAAAAATTCATTTTCATCAATTCCTGCTTCTTTAAATGATTTTGGAATATTTAATTCTTCATTTAATTTTTTTACTGCTTCAATTAAAGAATTTACACCTTCTTCAACAGTATCAGCTTTTAAGCCTATTTTTTTAGCCATTGCATAATATTTTTGGTCTGCTATAAAATATTCATATTTAGGGAATGATACAAATTTTGTTGGTTTTTGTGAATTGTATTTTATAACATATGGTAAAAGAATTGCATTTATTCTTCCATGTGGTAAATGGAATTCTGCACCTATTTTATGTGCCATTGAATGACATACTCCTAAGAATGCATTTGTAAATGCCATACCAGCAATTGTGCTTGCATTGTGCATTTTTTCTCTTGCTGTTTTATTATCTCCATTTTCATATGCTTCTTTTAAATATTTAAATACTAATTCTACTGCTTTTTCTGCTAAACCATCTGTATAATCTGATGCCATTACAGATACATATGCTTCTAATGCATGTGTTAATACATCCATTCCTGTATCTGCAGTAACTGATTTTGGTAAACTCATTACTAAATCTGGATCTATTATTGCTACATCTGGTGTTAATTCATAATCTGCAAGTGGATATTTTTTATTTCTTGTTTTATCTGTTATTACTGCAAATGATGTTACTTCTGAACCTGTTCCAGAAGTTGTTGGTATTGCTACCATTTTAGCTTTTGAGCCCATTTTAGGAAATTTATAAGTACGTTTACGTATATCCATAAATTTTAATTTTAGCCCTTCAGGATCTGCATCTGGATTTTCATAAAATAGCCACATTCCTTTTGCTGCATCTATTGGACTTCCTCCTCCTAATGCAATTATTACATCTGGTTTAAAATTATTCATTAAATCTAAACCTTTATTTATTGTATCAAATGATGGGTCTGGCTCTACTTCACTAAATATTTCACAATGTACATGATTTTCTCTTTTTCTTAAATGATATAATATTCTATCTACATATCCTAATTTTAACATTCCTTGATCTGTAACAATAAATGCTCTTTCTATATTGGGCATTTTTTCTAAATATGAGATAGATCCTGCTTCAAAATATATTTTTTCTGGAACTTTAAACCATTGCATATTAACTCTCCTTCTAGCAACTCTTTTTATATTTAATAAATTTACACTTGATACATTTGCTGTTGTTGAATTTCCACCAAATGATCCACATCCAAGTGTTAGAGATGGCATATTTGTATTATATATATCTCCTATTGCACCATGTGTTGATGGAGAATTTACAATGATTCTTCCTGCTTTCATTTTTTCTGAAAATTTTAATATTGTTTCTCTATTTTCTGAATGGATTACTGCTGAATGTCCTAGTCCTCCAAATTCAAGTAATCTTTCTGCTTTTTCTAAACCTTCTTCTTCATTGTTTACAATATAATATGTTAAAACTGGGCTTAACTTTTCTTTAGAAAATGGATATTCTGGACCAATTCCTTCTTCATATACTACTAATACTTTTGTTTCTTCTGGAACCTCAAATCCTGCTTCTTTTGCTATTTGTGCTGGACTTCTTCCTGGTATATGTGATTTTAGTTTATATCCTTCTTCTGCCATTCCAAACATACTGTTTTTTAATTTTTCTTTTTCTTCTGGATTTACAAAATAACATCCAGCTTCTCTCATTAATTTTTCAAATTCTTGGTATATTTCTTTATCTACTAATACTGCTTGTTCTGATGCACATATCATACCATTATCAAAAGATTTAGACATAACTAAATCATTAACTGATGTTTTTAATTTAGCTGTTTTGTCTATATAACATGGTACATTTCCAGGACCTACTCCAAGTGCTGGTTTTCCACATGAATATGCAGATTTAACCATACCTGTTCCACCTGTTGCTAAAATCAAATTTACTCCTGGGTGGTTCATTAATAATCTTGTTGCTGTTACTGAAGGTTCTTCTATCCATAATATACAATTTTCTGGTGCTCCTGCTTTAACAGCTGCATCTCTCATTATTTCTGCTGCTCTTACACTACATTTTTGTGCTGATGGATGGAAACCAAATATTATAACATTTCTTGTTTTTGCAGATATTATTGATTTAAACATTGTTGTAGAAGTTGGATTTGTTACTGGTGTTACACCAGCTATAATTCCTATTGGTTCTGCAATTTCTGCAAAATCATCTTCTTCATTTTCATTTATTATTCCAACAGTTTTTTCATGTTTTATGCTATGATATACATATTCTGTTGCAAACATGTTTTTTGTTATTTTATCTTCATATATTCCTCTTTGAGTTTCTTCAACAGCCATTTTTGCTAATTCCATATGATGTTCTAATCCAGCCATTGACATTGCTCTTGTTATATTATCAACTGTTTTTTGATCTAATTTTAAATATTCTTGTGCAGCTTTTTTTGCTTTATCCACAAGCTCATCTATCATTTGTTTTATTCTTTTTTCTTCCTCTGGATTTTGATTTTCCATTTTATCCTCCATTTCTTTATAGGATATTTCCTATATCTTTAGTTTATCAATAATATTATATATTATGATATTTTTTTGTCAATATTTTTAAAAAAAATTTTTAAATATGCACAAAGTGCACAAAAGGGACAGTCCTTAAAGTTCATTTTGAACAAAAGGGACACTCCTTAAAATATTCAGATTATAAACAATTTAAAAGGACTGTCCCCATTGTGCATTTTGCACTTTAAGGACTGTCCCCTTTGTGCAACTCAAAATTAACTTTTCTTGTTAATTTATCAGCATAAATTACTCTAACATTAACTTTATCACCTATTTTATAGGTTTTACCTGTTCTTTCTCCTATTAATTCTCTTCTTTCTTCATTATATATAAAATAATCATCACCTAAATTTTCAAATCTTATTAAACCTTCTACTGTGTTTTCTAATTCAACAAATATTCCAAAACTTGTTACTGATGATACTATTCCTTCATATTCATTGCCTATTTTATCTTCCATATATTCTGCTTTTTTAATGTCTATCGCTTCTCTTTCAACTTTTGTCGCAGTTCTTTCTCTTATAGAACAGTTTTCAGCTCTTTTTACTGCTCTTTTTGTGTATTTTTTAATAAAGAAGTCATTTACCATATAATCTCTTTCTATATATTT
The DNA here is from genome assembly GCA_944388725.1 of uncultured Clostridia bacterium. GTDB lineage: Bacteria > Bacillota > Clostridia > TANB77 > CAG-508 > CAG-269. The sequence goes on from CALXJW010000034.1 coordinate 8,550, forward strand.
AGATATCATTCTGTGTATAAATAAGTCCGGATATCTTCTTATTGGTGATGTAAAATGACAATAATATTTGCTTGCTATTCCAAAATGGCCTTTATTTTCTGCCTCATATTTTGCTACTTTTAATGTTCTTAGTATTAAATTTGATACTACTCTTTCTTCTTCTTTTCCTTTTACATCATCTAATATTTTAGAAAATTCTTTTGGATAAATTGTTTCGTCTTTTGCAATTTTTATTTTATATCCAAAATTATATAATACCTTATTTAATTCTTCTACTTTTTCTAAATCTGGTGCTTCATGTACTCTATATATAAATGGTGCTTCTAACCAGTAGAATTTTTCTGCAACTGTTTCATTTGCAATTAGCATAAATTGTTCTATTATTTCGTTTGCAAAATATGTTTCGTATTTTTTTACATCTATTACTCTTCCTTTTTCATCTAATACTATTTTTGTTTCTGGTATTTCTAAATTTAGATATCCATTTTCTTTTCTCTTTTCTTTTAAAATATTGGCTAGTTCTGCCATTAATTCAAAATCTTTTATATACTTTTTATATCTCTCCAATACTTCTTCATCAGATTTATCTAATATTTTTTGTACATCTGTATAAGACATTCTTTCTGTTACTTTTATTACTGCTTTATATATATCAGATGCTACAATTTTCCCTTTTGGCGTAATTTCCATACTACATGATAATGTGAATCTGTCTTCTCCTGCATTTAAACTACATATACCATTTGATAATTCTCTTGGTAGCATTGGTATTACTCTTCCAAGCATATATATACTTGTCCCTCTTAAATATGCTTCTTTATCTAGTTCTGTTTTTTCTCTTACATAATAACTTACATCTGCTATATGAACATCTAATTTATAATTTCCATTTTGTAATTTTTCTACATGTATTGCATCATCTAAATCTTTTGCATCTTCTCCGTCTATTGTAAAAATTATATCATTTCTTAAATCTTTTCTATTTTTTATATCTTCTTCATCTATTTTATTTCCTAATGCTTTTGCTTCTTGCACTACTTCTTCTGGAAATTTGTATGGTAATTGATATTGTTTTATTAATGATAGCATATCAACTCCTGCTTCATTAACTCCACCAATTACTTCTATTACTTCACCTTCTGGCTTTTTACCATCTTTTGCTTGCTTGATTATTTTTACTAAAACTTTATGATTATTTCTTGCTTTTCCCCAATGGGCTTTTGGTATATATATATCTGTTCCGAATTTTTTGTCATCTGGAATTACAAATCCAAAATTTTTACTTTTTTGAAACAATCCAACTATTATATCTTTTTCTGTTTTTTCTTCTTTTTGTATTATTTCTCTTTTATTTCTTTTCATTTTGCCTCCTCTTATAAAATAAAAAAAGACAGTTTTGAACTGACTTTTTTATGCTATATAAACAATAGATAATGCTATTGTAACTATTACAAACAATATTCCTAATATTATTGTCCATCTTTTTTGTTTTCCTTCTTTTGTTCTACCTTTGTTTTTTTCAAAGAAGTTGTTTGTTGATGAACCTGTTATTGTTGATGATAATCCTGCATCATCTTTTGATTGAATCATTGCTAATATTGTTAATGCTAAACATATTAAAAGATCAATTACTATTAATATTATTTTCAATATTTCCATTTAGTATTCCTCCTAACGCTTTTTCGCTTAATACTTAAATATTCTACCATATATTGCTTAAAAAATCAATGATAATATACTAAAAATTACAACTTTTATCATAATATTAATAAATATATTACAGTTTGTTGCTTTTATACAACCTTTGTTTAATTCTTTAAATCCTGTAATTAGTTTGGCATTTTCTTCTTTTGTTGTTATTTTTTGTTCTTCTATATATTCTTTTGCTAGATATTCTGCTTTTATCATTGCATCATTTTCTAGATAAATTTTTACCACATAATATATAAAACTTATAATTAAAAATATATTTAAAAATAACATTTTATTTTGTATAATTTTAAATACTAATAATATTACCATTATAACAAAATAAAATAAGTATATATTTGAAAATATGAAATTACAAATTAACAATTTTCTCTCCTGTATGCTGTGCAAACATTCATGTGCCATTGTTTGTATTCTTGTAAAACTTTTATGTGTATTTCCTATTGATATTTTATCTTGCAACGCTATATACATTGTTGATTCTGATGCTTTATTTTCTTCTATTTTTACTTTTTCATTTTTTAGTTTTTTTAGTATTGTTTTACATATTTCTGTATTACTTGGATATTTGTCTGATATTTGATTCAATTGTTCATCTAAAGCGATTTTTTCTAACTTTTTTACACTTGTATTCATTAATATAGATATTATAATTATAGATAAAATCGATATTATTAATATAATTTCCATTTTATAAATATTCCTTCCATAAGTTATAAATCAGAAATTTTATTTTAATAAACTTTGTATTGCTTCTCCAATTATTCTATTTACATCTGTTATTAATAAATTAAATTTCATTTCTGCGTCAAAATATCTACTTGCTTCTTGATTTTGAATTAATTCACCATATAAGGATTGTACTTTTTTCATTTTTTCTTCATCATCTTTTCCTGTTTGTAAAGCTACTATTTGTGCTGCATATCTAGCTTTTTCAAATTCATCTATTTTTTGTTTTAATTCATAATTTAAGTTTATTGCTTCTTTTGCTGTTTTATAAGTTATATATTCTTCAGATTGTTTTATCTCTTGTGCTAATTGGTTTGCTGTATCATATACATTCATTTTTATTTCTCCT
>CALXJW010000035.1 GCA_944388725.1 uncultured Clostridia bacterium
AAAATATCAAATTAAGAAAAAAAGACGTATATTTTTTTTAAAATAAATAAAAAAACGTTACAAACGAAAAAATTCTTCAAACAAAAATTTGATTTTAGGTTAGGAATGTGGTACAATAATATATATTATTTTGAAAGGTTGGGGTTATATGTTAGAGGCAATTAGAAAGTTAGGTGTTATTGTATTCATTTGCGGTGCGATCTTGGTGGTTTCAATCAGTGCCTATCAAGAGCATCACCCAGAATTATTATTAAAAATGCAAACCATTATTGAACGGCACAAAAAAATAAGTGCTCTTTGTGCTTTCTTATGGGCACTATTGTCATTAGTTGGCACAATTCTCAGTGTTACGTAAACTGCCGACCCAAAAAGTAAATGCGCTTTCTTCGATTAAAGAGAGCGCATTTACTTTTTGAATATTCTAAATGTCCCACTGCTTCCAATTGGTTTAAATATGAAGTTACAGTAAGTCTTGTTAATAATATTCCTGCTATGAATAATAAAATTCCCAAAAAATATTTTACAGTATAAATTGTAAATTGTTATTATAATTCATATTCTTTGATTTCACAATTTTTCAATCCTCGCTTTAAGAACATTCCATTTTGTATGCCTTCAAAATAGCAACTAAAAGCTTTTGATACCCCACTATGAGCAACAATTAAGACAGTCTTATATTTTTTTGTTTTTAAATCGTTTAAAAACTCAAATATTCTCTCAAAGAAAAGTTTTATATTTTCAGACGTTCCATATTGAATAGTAGTATTATAATTCCAATATTCTTCACGATTTGTTACCGATAGAGGTTTTCCACTTAAATCTCCACAACTTCGTTCCTTTATCCTATTATCATAAATAATTTCGGTATTCTTTACATTTAATATTTGTGCTGTATGTTTTGCTCTATTTAATGGAGAAGATATAATTATATCAAAATCTATGCTTTTAAGCTTATCTCTTAATTCTTCCGCTTGCTTTATCCCCAATTCCGTTAAATCTTCATCAGTTGTATTATATTGTCCTAAAGCATTATGTGGCACTTGACCGTGTCTTACTATATATATTTTCATATAATCCTCCTTATTAATCACTATTTTTAATTAATCTAATTAATATTTTTTTCATATTTTTTACATCAATATATATAAAATATCACATATTCATTTCTGCCTTAATCATATAATATTTTTTCACAAAAATCTAAACATTTAATTCTATTTTCTATAAATCCAATTAAAGCATCATTCTCAACTTTATTAATAAGGTTTATAGGAAAATCACTTTGAACATAATATGCTAATAAATTTTTATATATTTCTTCATTTTTATATGTTTTTTCTAGGTAGCTATTATAGATATTTATAAACTCCTCAGCTCTTTCTATTGCAAAATCTGATATAAGCATAGATGCAGAACCAATTTCAAAGAGTAAATCTCCATAAGCCACATAATCAAAATCTATAAAATAAATCCCATTATTATTAACAATAATATTACCAGGTCTAATATCCCTATGTATTACTTGAAATTCATTCGGACAATATTCACATTTGTACTTTTCTAACAGATTTCTTCTTTTATTTAAAAGTTTATAAAAAATACTTTTTACTTCTTGAGGGGTTTTAATTTTTTCCAATTCATTTTTTGTTTTCTCTATGTTTTCTTTTATAGAAGTACTATCACTATATTCTTTTTTATTTTTATATATACTTTTATCCGTTTTTTTTAATTCTTGATGTAAAAAATATAAATTCTTTGATGTTTCTTGTATTATATCTATTTTAGTATTCTTTTGTTCTTCAATATAATCTTGTATTGCGTAAAATTTATCATTATACCTTGTATATAATTCATTATTTTTATTTAATAAAACATCTGCAGTTATTTTTAATGACTGATATATCTGCTTTTGTGTATATAAAGAATTTCTGATTTGTTTTTCTCCATCCACATTATAAATTTTTACAATATATTTTTTATTATCAATATTTATCAAAAATATATCATTTATTGTCGTTGAGCCTAATTTTTGAATTTTATTAGTATCTATAAATAGATCATAATTTTCATTTATACTTTTTAATAATTCTATCATTTTTCATCATCCTCTTGTATATCATCTATTCTTAGTGTATGTCCATATCTAACACGATTCAATTCTTCTTTCATTCTAAAGCAATCTTCTAAGTCTATATCATATGTATTTGCAATCATTAAAACATAATATAAAACATCTGATATTTCTTCTTCTATATTTCCTTTAATATTATTGCCTTCCATTCTCTTACCTTTTCTAATAACTTCTGCTAATTCACCTATTTCCTCTATTAATTTTAAAAAATACCTTTGTGTATTTCCTATATCTTCTGGTTTTGTTCTCTTGTACTTTTCTTTTAAGTATTTTTGCATTTTTCTTATTGTTAAACTCATACAATATACCTCCTATTGCAAATTTTTCAAGATTCTTAAATACACCTATTAGAAATAATAATAAGGTAAGAAACTATTGCTAAAATTATTATACACAATTTTTTAAAATAATACAAGCTTTAAGCAAACATAAAAAACATATATAATTCTGAATTTGTATTATTAAATTTCTCTATAATACAGTATAAAGCATAAAATAATAGAACCCTTGTTAGAGTTCCTCATGCAACTATTAATATATTTATATTTACAAATCTTATATATTTTGTAACTATAACATTTATGTTAATTTTTAATCTTTTTATATTCTATTTTTCTGCTCACGAAAATAAGTGAGCAGAAGTACCACCCTCCTATTTCCGTGATTTAGAAAAAAATCAATCAGAGATCATTTCCATTTTTTCCCTTGTGCTTCTTCAAAAGCCTATGTATAATTTCTACGATGATATCGCTGCAGAATAATACCACGATTAGACTCATTAACAAGACACTTTCTGAAATAAGTGCCGCAGCGATAAGAACGATACAAATCACCATAATGCATAAGAAGATAAGGATGGGATGCTTTTGGTCAAAATCTGTGATTTTCTCCTTCATAAATTTCGCCTCCTAAAATTTTTTTGTCGAAGCCATCTATATTAACCTGAAATCAGGATTTCAAATAAACTAGAAACATTATATACTATAATGTTTCTATTGTAAAGGTATTTCCATAATATTTCAGCTATTCTATCAATCATAATATACAAATGTATCTTCTAAAGTATTAACAGAATCAGAGCCAATAAATACTTTGAAATCACCCTCTTCTGCTTTATAATGTAGATTTTCATTCCAGAATTTTAACATTTCAACATTAATTTTAAATTCAACTATTTTGGTTTCATTAGGCTTAAAATATACTTTTTTAAATTCCTTTAATTCTTTTACTGGTCTTACTACACTAGCATATAAATCTTGAATATATAACTGTATAACTTCATATCCTTCATTATTACTTTGGTTTTCTATCTCTAGTGTTGCAGTAATTATGTCATTTTTCTTAATTTCTTTCTTATCAAGTTTCAAACTCTTATATTTAAAATTACAATAAGATAATCCAAAACCAAAAGGATAAAAACTTTCTGTTGGTATATCTTGATATCTTGATACATATCTTAAATCATCTATATGAGGTCTTCCAGTATTATAATGATTGTAGTATATAGGGCATTGTCCAACATTTTGAGGAAAACTCATTGTTAATTTTCCAGAAGGGTTTACTTCTCCTAAAATCATTTCTGTTATAGCTTCTGCTCCCATTGTTCCTGGAAACCATACCTCTAAAATACCATCTAACTTATCTTCTATATTATTTAATTGTAAAGGTCTTCCATTAAACAATATCATAACCATTGGTATATGTAATTTATTTAGCTCATTTATTAATCTAATCTGATTTTCAGGTAAAGAAATATTTGAACGTGAACACGCTTCTCCACTCTGCTTATAATGTTCTCCTAATGCTAGTAATATTACATCTGATTTTTTAGCAATATCTTTTGCTTCTTCAATTAATCGTTCTTCTTCTTCACTTTCATTTTTTATATTAATAGTAGGTAGACCATCAGCTTTTAATATTGAGTTTATTTCATCTTGTCTTAAAATTTCACTTCCTTTAGCATAAAATAATTTTTCATTATCAACTTTCTTTTTAAAAGCATCCAAAATCGTAGTACATTTAGATTTATCTGAGAACATACACCATGAACCTGTAATTGCAATATTATCTATATAAGGTCCAATTAATGCTATATTTTTATTTTTATTAAATGGTAAAATATTATTTTTGTTTTTTAATAAAACAAAAGTTTCTTGAGTTAACTCTTTTGCTTTTTTTAAATTTTGTTCATTCATTAAATAAATTTTTTCTTTTTTAACATCACTATTTCCATATGGATTTTCAAATAACCCTAATCTATTTTTTAATTTTAATATTCTTAATACGCTTTCATTCACTTTATTTTCTATTTCTTTATTTTCTAGGCATAATTCTTTCAAAAAATTTGCATATATTTTTGACATCATATCTATGTCTACACCTGCTTCAATCGCCTTTAAAGCTGCTTCTTTTTCATCTTTTGATACTCCATGGGCAATTGTTTCTTCTATTGCTCCATAATCCGAGATAATAAGACCTTTAAAATTCAACTCTTTTCTTATTAAATTTTGAATCAATGCTTTATTTACTGTGGCAGGTATTCCATTCAATATATTAAAGGATGTCATTATTAATTCAGCATTAGCTTCTATAGCTGATTTATATGCTGGCAAATAATATTGTCTAAATTCTCTTTCAGACATATCTACTGTATTATAATCTCTTCCACCTTCTACTGCTCCATATGCTGCAATATGTTTAACACAAGAAGCTACATTTCCTAATTTAGATATGTCTTTGCCTTGATAGGCTTCTACAGTTGCTCTAGCATATATCGCTCCTAAAAGTGGATCTTCTCCGCCTACTGATTCCATTACTCTTCCCCATCTTGCATCTCTTGATAAATCTACCATTGGAGAAAAATTCACATTTGCTCCTGCTATATTTGATTCAACGGCAGAAATCCTCGCTATTGTTTTTATAACTTCTGTATTCCAAGAACATCCCTGAGCAATTGGGATTGGGAACGCTATCTTATATCCATTAATAATATCGTCCATGAATAATAAAGGAATTTTTAATCTATTTTTTGATAAATATTCGTCTTGTACTTTTCTTACTCTTTCTGCTCCAATAATATTTAAAACAGATCCAACATTATATAACATTTCATTTGATAATTCTAAATTTTTCAATGGTCCAGTAGATACATCTATGTTATCTGATAAAAATATATCTCCTGCTACTTGTACCATCTGTCCTATTTTTTCATCTATTGTCATTTCATTTAATAATTCAATAATTTTTGTATCTTTCATAAAACCACCTCTTAAACATTTTGATATTGTTCATTTGTTTTCTTTATCCCTAAAATATCTAGGCCTTTTTGTACATATTCATTTTTCATAAAATTCTTCCAAATTAATTCACTTAAATAATTTTCTATCATTACCATTGACGTTCCTTTATCTATCCCTATACATTCTTTTGCATACCATTGTCCATTTTCTAAATTATATGCATCTTTAAATCCGTATTTTCCCCATAATTTAGGGAATTTGTTATAAAAATATTCCAATGCTTTTATGCTTAATTCTGGTGTAAATACAATAGAACCTGCTGAACCACAAGGTGATACAGTTCCATCATTTTGTTTATCTAAGTCTGATAGGCATGGTCTTGCTCCATATCCACCTGAATATCCTTTGGGTCCAACACATGCAGTTAAGCCCCATGAATTTTCTCCAAAAGTTTTAAATTTTTTGCTGTTATTTATACAATATTTTCTATTGGCAAGTGTTGCTTTTACAGAGTTTTCAAACCAATCTATACCATTACTATCTTTTGTTTCTCTAAAATCTATCCACGCATGTGAAAATTGATATGTAAATAAAGTTCCACAATATGTATAAATTATATCCTTAATATCTTCATAATTTGCTTTTTCTTTACTGAAATCTGCATACATTTGTTTATTAATTGGAAAACTTGGAGATGCCACTCCTAAAACATATAACATTAACTGTTCTGCATACATATCCCATTGTCCCCAAAAACCTTTTTCTGGGTTATATCCCATATAAAAATAATTATTATTCTTATTTCTGTACCATTCCCAATTAATTCTTTTGTATAATTCTTCAGCTTTTTCTTTAACTTTTTTTCCAAAAAACTCACCTGCTACTATTGCACCACATATAAAAATAGCTGTATCTATAATAGATATTTCACAATTCCATTCTCTTTTACCTGTTTTTATGTTGACAAAATGATAATAAAATCCATTCTCTCCTTCTATATTATTTAAAAATGTATCTAACGTTTTTTCTGCCCTTTTATATGCTTTTTCATATTTTATCCATTTTCTCTCTGTTCCTATTATTAATGCAGCTAAACCATAGCCGACAGATGCTATACTTGCAATTTCATTAGCATATATATCTTTATCTCTAATCAGACCATATCCATCACTATTAATATCTAGATTAGCTTCTTTCATGAAAAAATCATAACATTTTTTTAACTCTTTAATTAATAGTTTTTTTCCCTGCAATTTTAATATTCTCATAATTACCTCCTAATAATTATATTAACATTTTTCTTAATGATTTCCCATGTAAATTTTTTCTATTTTTTTAAGAATTTGCCAATTATTTGTATAAAATTTTATATAAACTATTTTATTTTATTTGTAAAAGTGATATTATATCAATATAAAAAATATGGAGCGTGAAAGTATGATACAAAAGGAAAAAAATCCGGAATATTTAAACTCATTTTTAAATTATTCAATAACGATATTAAATAAATCTCCAAACTCAGTTAAAGAATATAATTATGATTTAGTGAATTTTTTAAGATATATGATGATTCATTTTAAATTGACAAAGGAAACAGATTTACAAAAAATTGATATCACTTTATTTACTGAAGAAGATTTAAAGAAAATAACACTTGAAGATATTCATTCATATATATCGCATTTAGCTATTGATAATAAAAGCAAAGCAACAACAAGAGCAAGAAAAATCTCTACTATTAGAATATTTTTTAAATATTTATCTCAAAAGGCAAATATTTTAAAAATAAACCCTGCTCAAAATTTAGAAACACCAAAACTTGAAAAAAGAATGCCTAAATATCTATCATTAGATGATAGTAAAAGACTACTAGATGTTGCTGGCCACGAGGATAATCGAAATGCAAAAAGAGATTATGCTATTACTACCCTATTTCTTAATTGTGGTATGAGATTATCAGAATTAGTTGGTATTAATATTGATGATATTGATTTTGAGGAATGCAAAATGACAGTTATTGGTAAAGGAAACAAAGAAAGAACGATATACTTAAATAGAGCATGTATGTTCGCAATAAATGACTATCTCTCATCTAGACCTTCCAAAACATCAATTAAACATGATTCTAAAAATTCAGAAAAAGCTTTATTTATTAGTGAACAAAAGAAAAGAATCAGTAATCGAACTGTTCAAACTATTATTCATAAAGAATTGCAATTAGCTGGTTTAGATGCCAAAAAATTATCTGTTCATAAATTAAGACATACAGCTGCAACATTAATGTATCAATATGGCAATGTTGATATAAGAGCTTTACAAGAGCTTTTGGGGCATCAAAGCATATCTACAACAGAAATTTATACACATGTTAGCAATGAACAGGTTCGTAATGCTGTTGAAAGTAACCCATTGGCTGATTTATAATGAAAGGATATATTACATGAATTTAGTAAAAAAAGAACCCATTTTCAAAAATAAAACCACATATAATTCTAAATTATATAATAAATTCATACAATTTCATAACAATAAATTTGGTAATAAGTATATGTTTTTTACAATATTAGTATGTTTGTTTTTTATATATTGTATTATTGCCAATTTGATTGTTAAAAATATTTTGATTTCATTACTATTGCTTTTAGTAACGGTGTTGTTTTTATATATTAGAATATATAAACCTATATCTGATTATAAAAAAACTTGTAAAACGTTTTCAAAATCTGAAGAAATGAATTTTACTTTTATTTTTTATAAATATTATTTTAAAATAATAGATAATGAAAATGTAAAAAATTCTGCAAAAATATATTATATAAAATTGCGTAGAGTAATTGTAGATAAAAACTTTTTTTATTTATATATTAATGATGATACTGCTGCTTTAGTAAGTAAAACTGGCTTTGTTCTAGGAAGAGAAAAAGATTTTAATGATTTTATAAGAAAAAAATGTTTTTTAAAATATTCAAAAATGTAAATTTGGGGACGGTTCTCTTTTTCCCTTTGGGCAAAAAGAGAACCGTCCCCAAATTTACATTAATATAGGCTGTATTTGTTTTCCTTCTAAAGCATATTCTATAGTTTTTATTAAATATGATGGATCAAAACTTACCGAACGAGGCTTAGTTATTGGATTATCCTGTCTAAATGGTACAAAATAATAATTTTTTCTATTTAATAATCTTCCTATATTCTCACATGATTCTGATAAACCATTAGCTGTAGATATTGCAATTACTACTGGTTTTTCTTTTCTTAAATGTTCTTTAACAGATATACTTACTGCATTGTCTGTAATGTCATTTGCAAGTTTTGCAATAATATTTCCTGTAGCAGGCGCTACTACCATTATATCTACTAAATCTTTAAAATTACTGGTTTCTAAATCTTCTATTGTATGTAATATTTTCTTATGAGTTATTCTTTCAATTTCATCTATAAAATCTATAGCATTTCCATATTTACTATTAATAGTATAACTACTATTCGACATTATAGGAAATACTTCCGCATTTATTTTTATAATTTTTTTTAATTCATCTATTGTTTTTCTAAATGCAAAAAAAGAGCTTGTTAAAGCGAAACCAATTTTTTTCCCTTCTAAATTCACATTATATTTCCTCCTTATAATAAATATCGTTTATATATAATATGAATTTTTTATGTAAATTGTCGAAAATTAAAATAAAATTCCCAGATAAAACTGGGAATTTTATTATTTATTATTTATTTTTTCTTTTATAATATTTGCAATAAAATCTGCAGATTTTTCTATTCCTAATGCATCACTATTTATACAAATATCATAGTTAGAAAAGTCTTTCCATGTATTTCCTGTATAATACTTATAATGATTTGCTCTTAATTTATCAATTCTATTAATTTCTTTTTCAGCATTTTCTTCATTCATACCATAATATTTAGTTGCTCTATTTATTTTATCTTGCATATCGCTATATACAAATATTTTTAATACATTATTATTATCTTTTAATATAAAATCTGCACATCTACCAACAATTACACAAGATTCCTTTGATGCAACATCTTTAATCATTTCGGATTCTTTAATAAATAATTCATCAGAATTACTTAAACCATAATAATATTCATTATTTAAATTTGCTAATACGTCTCTTTTTTGTTCGTTATTTTCTACATATTCTTCTGATAATCCTGTTTCTTCAGCCATTTTAGTTATAAATTCTTTATCATATAAATTAATACCTAATTTATTAGCAAGTAGTCTTCCTAAATATCTTCCTCCTGATCCATACTCTCTTGATAGAGTTATAATTATAGGTTTTTGTGTTGAAACATTTGGTGTTGGTGTTTCTAATAAAGGTTTTTCTCTCTTTATTTTTTCAGCTTTTTTCAATTTTTTAACTTCTATAATAAGTAATGTTGATGCTATTATAAATGCTAATCCATCTGCAAATGGTCCTGCGAATAGTATTCCATGAATTCCAAATAAATATCCCAAAACAACCATTGCTGGAATTAAAAATATTATTTGTCTTGATAAAGATATTATAGCACTCTTTATACCTTTTCCAATTGCTTGGAAGAATATTCCTGCTGGAATTTGTATTCCATTACATATACATAACATTAAATATGTTCTAAATGCTAAACAAGCAAATTCTACATATATTCCGTCTTCACTACCAAATATTGCTATTAATTTGTCTGGTATTGTTTGGAATAAAATAAATGCTACTGTACTTATTATTACACTTATACCTAAAACTCGTTTTAATGTTTGTTTTACTCTATCATACTTTTCAGCACCATAGTTATATCCTAAAATTGGTTGAGCACCTGCAGCTATACCAATTATTATGCTGTTAAGTATTTGACTTATTTTCATAACAATTCCTAATACTGTAATAGGAATTTCTGCTCCGAATTCTGATTCTGCCCCATATTTCCCTAATAAATTATTTTCAAATGTCATTACTAACACAATGCTCATTTGAGTAATAAAACTGCTAATTCCTAACATAGAAACTTTAGAAACAATTTTTAGTTTTAATTTAAAATCTTGTTTTGATAATTTTATAGTTTTAAATTTTTTAATATAGATAACATTCATTAAAAAAGTTACAAACTGGCTTATTATTGTTGCAAATGCGGCTCCTTCTACTCCCCAATGGAATACAAATATAAATATTGGATCCAATATTATGTTTAATATAGCTCCTATTACCATTGATGACATTGCATATTTAGGATTTCCATCTGCTCTAATAATAGAGTTTAGAGTTGTTCCTATCATCATAAATGGTAAACCAATTGCAATTACAAAACCATATCCTAATGCTAATTCTCTTAAATTATCTGTACATCCAAATAAATTTAATAATTGAGGTAAAAATATTAATGTAAGCGCACATAATATAATTGCTACTATAATTGATGATAATATTCCATTTGCAACACCTTTTTTGGCTTCGTCTTTCTTGTTTTCTCCTAATTTTAAACTTAAATATGCTGAAGTTCCATCTCCAAACATAAGTGCAAAAGCTAGACATATCATAGTAAGTGGAAATACTACATTTGTAGCTCCATTTCCTAAATATCCTACTCCCCATCCTATAAATATTTGATCCACTATATTATATAGTGAGTTTACAACTAACGCAATGATACTAGGAATTGCAAATTTTCTAAGTAATTTTCCTATTTTTTCATAACCTAAAATATTTTCTTCTTTTTCCATTTTTTCTCCTTTCCTTTTCTATATTTTCTATGTATAAGCCAACAAAAAGACAACACCTATTCGTGTTGTGCTTTAATATTATATACCTTTTTTTGAATTTTTGCAAGCAAATTTTGTAAATT
>CALXJW010000036.1 GCA_944388725.1 uncultured Clostridia bacterium
TATGTACATGGGAATCATGATGAAATAGAAGAAATATTAGAAAAATTAAAAATAGATAAAGTAGATGGAATTTTATTAGACTTAGGAGTATCCTCATATCAATTAGATGAAAGACAAAGAGGATTTAGCTATTTAGGAAATAATGAATTGGATATGAGAATGGATAAAACTCAAACACTGACAGCAAAACAAGTTGTAAATACATATTCAGAAGAAGAATTAGCAGATATTATATATAAATATGGAGAAGAAAGATTTTCAAGACAGATAGCTAAAAATATATGTAAAGAAAGAAAAGAAAAAGAAATAACTTCAACAGAGGAATTAGTAAATATAATTGAAAAGTCAATTCCATCATATGCAAAAAAAGAAGGGCATCCAGCAAAAAGAACATTTCAAGCAATTAGAATAGAGGTTAATGATGAAATAAAACCCTTATACAATACGGTCAAAAAATGTATACAACTTTTAAAACCAAAAGGAAGATTATGTATAATAACATTTCATTCACTAGAAGATAGAGCTGTAAAAGAAGCTTATACAGATAGTATTGGAAAATGTATATGTCCTAAAGATTTACCATATTGTGTATGTGGAGCTAAATCAGAAGGAAAGATTATAAATAAAAAACCAATAATAGCAACAAAAGAAGAACAAGAAAAAAATTCGAGATCAAAAAGTGCAAAATTAAGAATTTTCGAAAAAAATTAAAATACAAAGGAGGTGAGTAAAATATGGCAAGAACATCATATCAATATGGAACTAGTCCAAGAAAGTATGAACCAGAATATATACCAAATAGAACAAAAAAAGTTGAAACACAAAAAAGAATATCAAAGAAAAAACAAGAAAGAATAAAAGCTGAAAAAGAGAAAAAAATATTAGAAAAAAAGAAAAAAGCAAAACAGATGATAACAGTTTTTGCTATATTTGCAATGTTACTCACCATAAGTTATAGAGAAATTTCAATAATGGAGATGTTTAATCAAACAAAAGAAATGGAAAATCAATTAGCCCTTGTGGAAAAAGAAAATGGACAAGTTGAAAAAAGTATTGAAGAAGAAGAAAGTAAATTGGATTGGAACAAAATAAAACAAATTGCCACTGAAGAATTAGGTATGCAAAAAAAAGCAGAGGTATCTGTTGAATTAAATAAAACAGATAGTGTAGAGACACAAAATACATACATTAAAGAACAAAAAGAAAGTTTTATTGAAAAAATAATAGAATTTTTTATAAATATGTAAAAGCTTAAGATTAAACCTTAAGCTTTTTTATAATTTTAATTTCTTTATACAAATTTGATAACATATTTTTTCGAAGATTATATGCATCAATAAATTCATTGTATAAATTAGAATAATTATCAATAGATTCATCTTCTCTTAATAGTAAATTTAAATATTGTTCATAATATATTTTATCATTATTATTTTTTGTATTATTCATTTTTTCTATATAATCACTAATTTTTTTGTAACGCTTTAATTCATCATCCAAATATTTTACATAGTTAATAGTACTAGAAATTTCATATTCTATATCATCAATTACAACAGCAATTAATTTTTTTACAATCCTTTTATTATTTTTTCCTGCTTTTGTATAGCCTGTATTTTTAGGTGCATTAGGAGAAGGTTTGGTGTTTTCAATAATTATTTTTAGAGCTTCTGAAATTCCAATATGTGTTTTATATTGCCTTTTATGAACTAAAGCATCATATTCATCTGCAACTCTAATAATTTGTGCTTCAAAAGGGATATCTTTTTTTACTAATCCTTGCGGATAACCTGTACCATCTAAAGCTTCATGATGATAATAAGCACCTGCATAATATGGCCTAAGTTTAGTATCTTTAATACATAATTGATAACCAAGAGTTGTATGTTGTTTTATAATTTCATATTCTTCATTTGTTAATGAACCAGGTTTTTGTAAAATTTCTGCAGGTATAAATAATTTTCCTATGTCATGTAAATAAGCACAAATAACACAATATTCAGTAAATCCTTTTGATAAATGTAACTTTTTACACAAATTACAAACAATAGTTGCTACATTTTCTGAATGTTTTCTAGTGTAAACATCTAATGAATCTAATAAATTCAATTGATATTGAATAGCCTTATCTAAATTGTAAGATTTTAAATATGTTTGATCATAAAAATTAAAAGTCTCTTTTATTTTCTCCATCATTGGTCTCCTTTAAATAAACTAATTAAATAATAACATTAAATAAAATAAAGTGCAAGATGAAAATATATTTTATTTAAAACTTATTAATGAAAACAAGAGTCGAATTCAGTCGATGAAAAATTCTTGACAAAACTATCAAAGTATTGTAAGATTATTTTAGAATTTAAATCAAAAAATTTAAATCAATATTTTTTTTCGAAAAAAAATCCTAAAATTTCAATTTAATTAAATAAAGGTGGTGATAGTAAATGTATGTTTAAATTTACTAAAACTGATATAAAATTTAAAAGGTTAATTTTATTTTCTGTAATTTTTTTATCAATTTTGATTTCTATGTATTTATATTCAAGAACAAATTTTAATGAAAAAAACGAAAATATAATGCAAATAAATAAAAATATTATATCAGAAGAAAGTATTTTATCTAATCAAAATCCCCAAGAAGAAAATTATATATGGCAAATAGAAATAGAAAAAATTTCACTAAATGCTGAAATTGCAGAAGGAACTAGTAAAGAAATTTTAAATAAATATATTGGCCATTTTGAAGAAACACAAAAAGAAAAAGGAAATATAGGTTTAGCAGCTCATAATAGAGGATATGATGTGAATTATTTCCAAAATTTAAGATTGTTAAAAGAAGGAGATGAAATAAAGTATAAATATAATCAATATGAAAACACTTATGAAGTAACTAAAAATATAATAATAAAAGATACAGATTGGCAATATTTAGAAAACACTGAAGAAAATACATTAACACTAATAACTTGTGTAGAAAATGAACCAAATTACAGAAGATGTGTACAAGCAGTAGAAAAAGAAGAAAGTGAGGAAATGTATTGAAAAAAATAATAAAAAAATTATTAGTAATAGTAATAATAATGATATCTAATTTTGCTTTATTAGTAAATACAGTAAAAGCTGTAGATGTAGAAGTATATGCAAAAGAAACTTTTGATAAAATAATAAAATTCAATGGTATATTAGTAAATACAATATATATAGTACATCAAGAAAATGGAATAGAATATCCGGCATATTGTTTAAATGTAGATTTGCCAGGAGCAGAAGAAGGAGCATATAATACAACAAATGAAGGAAAAATTACAGATGTAGGATTATGGAGGGTTATCATAAATGGTTATCCATATAAAACGATAGAAGAATTAGGAGTTGCAAATTTACAAGAAGCATATATAGCAACCAAACAATCAATATATTGTTATTTATACAACAGAGGAACAGAAAAATATTCTGCAGTTGGAGAAGCAGGTCAAAGGACTATAAATGCAATGAATCAAATATTGGAAAATGCTAAAAATTCTACCGAAACATTAGAAAATTTTTTAGTATCAATTAAAGATGAAAAAAACTGGAAAGAAGATGAAATAAATAGCGAATATATGTCTAAAACATATGAAGTAATCAGTGATGCTAATATAAATAAATATAGTCTTAACTTAGAAAATATTTCAAAAGAAATTCTTATAACAGATATGGAGAACAATTTAAAAACTGAATTTGATTCAGGGGAAAAATTTAAAATATTAATTCCTAAAAATATTAAAGAAGTTATTAATTTTAATATTAATGTAATTGCAGAATTGGAAACAAAACCAGTATTTTATGGAAAAGCCCCTAATGAAAATCTTCAAGATTGTGCCTTAACAACATATAGTTATGAAGATATAAAAGGAGAATTAAATCAGGAATATATACCACCTCAAGAGCCAGAAATACCAGAAGAACCTGAAATTCCAAATGAACCAGAAATACCCACAGAACCAGAAGTACCTATAGAAGAAACACCTCAAGAAGAAATAAAAAAATTACCAGTAACAGGTATGTAATAATACATTATAAATTAAAGGAGATGGAAATTTGTATAAAAAAATAGCCCCAGGAACAAAAGGAGAGTTTATAATAATTATAAAAAAAGATTCAGATTTAAAATGTAAAATAGCATTTACAAATATAACGAAAAAACCAGAAAATTTGAAATTTTATTTGGGAGGAAATACTTATAATAAGTGGGAAGAAATGCAAAACAAAATAAATGAAATATTAAAAGAAAATGATAGAATAACTATTAATTGGGAATGGCAATATGATACAAATGAACAAGAAAACATAAAAAAAGAACAAAATGAAGAAAATTTTAAAGAATATGTATTTAAAATAGATACAATTGTAGAAGAGTAAATGATGTATAAAGAAAATTATAAGATTGTTAAAAACAAATAATAAATATAAGAGTAAAATTTTATAATTATACTTAATGAAAAAATTGAATAAATTATATCAAAATGGAAAAAATTAGTATATAAAATAATTTTAGGAGTGATATAATGGAATCAAGTAAATTAAAAAATATCGTTATGTTAAAAAATCTTCCATCTAATATAATTGAAGAAGCTATTATAATATTTAAAGAACCTCAAACGATAAAGGAAAAAGAAGTAATTGAGAGAGGTAACAAAATGAATATTAGTGATACACAAACAAAATCAAAACAATATATATTAAATGAAGCGGAAATGCTTGTATCTAATTATATTACTAAAATAGAAAAAAATAAAAAATCTGAACAAGAAGAAAAAAATACTAAAATAAAATATAAAAAATTAAAGACATACACTATAATTTTAGCAGTAATGTTATTCATTTGTATAGTAATAAATTTTATATAATAATAAACATAAAACACTTTTATAATGCATAAATATTAAACAAAGCATTTAAAAGTGTTTTATGTTTTTATTGAAAGGAAAAAAGTATGGAAAGAACAATATCTGTGGAAGACAGAATAAGAAGAGCAGAAGAAATTTATTATAGAAGAAAACAAAAAGAAATTCCCAAAGAAGAATATGGATATATACCTGAAAGAAAAACAATAAAGAAAGAGAAAAAGAATATAAGATTATTAAAAAAGATGATTAATCAAATAATAGTATGTTTAATAATATATAGTGTGTTTTACATGATTATAAATAATAATTATATTTTTTCTGAAGACTTTTCTAATAAATTAAAAGAAATAATGTCATATGATATAGACATTCAAAAATTTTTTTCTTATATAACTGTAAATGGAAATAAGATATTAGAAAAAATGAATTCTAATAAACAAAGTGAAAACAAAGAACAAAATAGTATAGATAATAATCAAAATTTAGTTAATAATGAAGAAAATATAGGAGGAGCAGAAGAACAAGCAGAAGCAACTTCAGATAGTGCAGAAGATAATTTAGAAACAAGCGAAACAGAACAAAATGAGCAAGTTGTTGAATTAACTCAAATGGAACAAGATGCATTATATATAAAAAATAGCATAAATTTTATAAAACCAGTAGAAGGTGTAATTAGCTCTAAATTTGGTTTAAGAAATCCTACAGTAGAAACAGTACCCAAAAATCATACGGGGACTGATATTGCAGCCAATCTTGGTACACCAATAGTTTCAGCTACAGAGGGGACTGTAATATTAGCTTCTTCTGAAGGGGATTATGGTAATCATCTAAAAATACAAGTAAATGATATAGTAATATTATATGCTCATTGTAAAGAGTTATTAGTTAAAGAAGGTGATGCAATACAACAAGGGCAAGCAATAGCAACAGTTGGTTCTACAGGAAATTCAACAGGACCACATTTACATTTTGAAATTAGATATCAAGATAGATATGTAGATCCAGAGTTAATATTACAGTTATAAATAATAAAAAGGGGAATGGTAAATGAGATTAAGGATAGATTTAAAAATCTTGTTTTTTTTAATATTATTTTATTTTACAAAACAAATAAAAATATATTTAATTATAATGTTTTTCTCATTTATACATGAATTGGGACATCTGATAATAGGATTAATATTAAAAATGAAATTAGAAAAATTAGAAATTTTGCCATATGGATGTTCTGTCTCATTTAAGAATAATACAAAGGATATTGATGAGAAAAATATAAATAGAAATGTTTTAGAATTAAAAAAAATAGTTATAGCATTGTCAGGACCAATAGTTAGTTTAATAATAGCACTAATATATATGAATATTGAGCCTTTATATTTAAGTAAAACAGATATAGTTTATTCAAACATATTAATTGCTCTATTTAATTTGATTCCAATTTTTCCATTAGATGGTGGAAGAATAATAAATGGAGTTTTACATATAAAATATGGAAGTACAAAATCTCAAATATTAACCAGTAAAATATCATATGTTACTATGATAATCCTAACAATAATAAGTAGTATATCAGTATATTATCTAAAAAATATAGCAATATTTTTGATATGTATGATTTTGTGGACAATAGTATTTAAATTTTGCATGCCTAAGAGTAAAAATATTTACGTAAAATAAAGTATTGACATTAAATCGAAAAAATATTATATTTATAAAAGGTGAAAGCTATGTTAGAAATACTAAAAGAATGTCAAATATGTCCACACAAATGTAAAATTGATAGAACAAAACAAATTGGAAGGTGTAAAGCAACAGATAAAATTAAAATTGCATTATATTCAATACATAATTTTGAAGAACCTTGTATAAGTGGAACAAAAGGTTCTGGAACTATTTTCTTTTCAAATTGTAATATGAATTGTATATATTGCCAAAATTATGAGATTAGTCAATTGGGAAAAGGAAAAGAAATTACAATACATGAATTAGCAGACGTAATGATAAAACAACAGGAAAAAGGAGTAGAAAATATTAATTTAGTAACACCAACAAGTTATACATTACAAATAATAGAAGCAATCAAAATAGCCAAGAAAAAAGGATTAAAAATACCGATTGTATATAATACAAATGGATATGAAAATGTTGAAACACTAAGATTACTAGAAGGATATATAGATATATATTTACCAGATTTAAAATATTATGATAATGAAATATCAAAAAAATATTCAAAAGTAGATAATTATTTTGAAATTGCCACAAAAGCAATAAAAGAAATGTATAGACAAGTTGGACAACCTATTTTAGATAAAAATGGCATAATGACAAAAGGTTTAATGATAAGACATTTAGTATTACCTAACAATATAGAAAATAGCAAAAAAATTTTGAAATGGATAAAAGAAAATTTAGATAATAATATATATGTTAGTATAATGGCACAATATTTTCCTACATATAAAGCGAAAGAAACAGATGATTTAAATAGAAAATTAACAAATAAAGAGTATGAAGAAATAGAAAATTATTTATATGATTTGAATTTAGAAAATGGATATATACAAGAACTTGGAGAACATGAAGAAGAATATGTACCCAAATGGGAGGTATAATGATGATAGATTTACATGTACATACAAATCATTCTGATGGAACTGATAGTGTTGAGGAATTATTAACTAATGCTGAAAAACAAAAATTAGAAATAATATCAATTACAGATCATGATACAATTGATGCTTATAAAGAAATAGAAGACAATCCTAAAATAAGAAAAAAATTTAAAGGTAAAATTATAACAGGAGTAGAACTAAAAGCAATATATAATAAAAAGAATATTGAAATATTAGGATATGGTATAGATTATAAAAAAATAAAAATATACAAAATTGATAATTTACAACAAATAATTTTAGACCATTTTGAAAAAATTGCAAACAAATATAAAATAAAATATGATAATAATATAACAATAGATTCAAATGATGGCAATATTTTTGGTAGTTGTGTATTTGCAGAGGGAATATTAAAATATGAAGAAAATATTGCAAAATTACAAGAATTAGGAGAAAAAGATTTAACAAGAAATAATTTTTTTAGAAAATGTGAAAGTAATCCTAATAGTATTTTTTATTTTGATGCTTCTAAATATATAAGAACAATTGATGAAATAATAAAAGATATACACGAAGCTGGAGGGCTTGCATTTTTGGCTCATGCCTATATGTACGAATTTGAAAATCCTAGACAAGAAATTGAAAATATTGCGAAAAATACAGAAATAGACGGATTGGAATGTAAATATCCATTATTTTCTGAAGAACAAATAGAAGAAATAATATCAATTGCAAAAAAATATGATAAATATATGTCAGGTGGAACTGATTATCATGCCAAAAATAAACCTAATATAAAATTAGGAACAGGTTTAGGAGATAATTTGTGTATAGAAAAAGACTTTATTCAAAATTGGTTAGCAAAAGTACTTGAATAAGAAATCTTACTTTGATATAATGTGAAAAAATATGAGGAGGAATAAATATGAGAATAGTTGAACCATGGATAAAAGTAGAAAAATTTGACGGAAAAAAAATAATGAAAAGATTAGAAAGAGCATGTAGAACATGTTACAGATCAGAAGGAAAAATAACAGATGATAGTTATAAAAAATTATTAACAAATTGTATAACAAGAGGACATGAATCAGTATTAGAACATGAAAAAATTACAGTTAGAATATATGATGATGTGGGCTCATATAAAGATTTAACAAGACATAGATTTGGAAGTTTTTCAATAGAATCTACTAGATATTGTAGTTATGATAAAGATAAATATGGAAATGAAATAGCATTTATGAATCCTATATATATAGAAGATAAAAATATGTATGAAATATGGAAAAAAACAATGCAAGAAATTGAAAATGGATATATAAAAATGAAAGAATTAGGAGCAACTACAGATATGTGTAGAGAATTATTACCACATTCAACAGCAGCTGAATACACAATGACAGCAAATATAAGAGAATGGAAACATATATTAAGTCTTAGAACTACAAATCATGTTCATCCATCTATTAGACAAGTATTAATCCCATTATTAAAATTATTTAAAGAAGAAATGCCAGAAATATTTGGAGATGTAGAATATGATGAGGAATTTAATCCAAAATTCTATGCGAAATTAACAATTGAAGAAGATGTATAAAAATACTTGAAATTCTTATAAAAGTATGTTATTATATAAACATATTTAGAATAGATTAAAAAAAAACCAATTTTGCGTTTTTGTTTTAATCTATTTTTTTATATAATAGGAAAGTTATACTTTCCTATTATATAAAAAGCTATAATCTCCAGCCCTTTGAGATTTTCTCCTTTTAGTCGAAAACTCAAATCGGGCAGAACAAATCAAAGAAAAATCAAAGATTTTTCTTATTTGTTCTTTTAAATTTATAAAAGAAAGGTAAGGGGAACAATGAACACAAAATATGTATTTGTAACAGGTGGAGTAGTATCAGGTTTAGGAAAAGGAATAACTGCAGCATCATTAGGAAGATTATTAAAAAATAGAGGATATAAAGTAACAATACAAAAATTTGATCCATACATAAATGTGGATCCTGGAACAATGAGCCCATATGAACATGGAGAAGTATTTGTAACAGACGATGGAGCAGAAACAGACTTAGATTTAGGACATTATGAAAGATTTATCGATGAGAATTTAACACATAATTCAAGTATAACAATGGGGAAAATATATTCAAATGTTATAGAAAAAGAAAGAAGAGGAGACTATTTAGGAAAAACAGTACAAGTAATACCACATATAACAAATGAAATAAAAGAGAAAATATATAGTTTTGAAAACACAGATACTGATATTGTAATAACAGAAGTTGGAGGAACAGTAGGAGATATTGAAGGGCTATCAATAATAGAAGCGATAAGACAAGTAGGATTAGAAAAAAATATAGAAGATGTTGTATATATACATGTAACATTATTGCCATATATCTTTGGTTCAAATGAAATAAAATCAAAACCAACACAACATTCTGTAAAAGAATTACAAAGTTTTGGAATAAAGCCAGATATATTAGTTTGTAGAACAGAGCAAGATATACCAGAAACAATAAGAGAAAAATTAGCATTATTCTGCAATGTTAGAAAAAGTAGTGTAATACAAAATAAAACAGCAGATAATTTATATGCTGTACCACTAATGCTTGAAGAAGAAGGACTAGCAAGAGAAGTATGTAATCATTTAAAATTAGATAAATATATACCAGATAATTCTGAATGGGAAAAAATGATAGAAAATATAAGAAATATCGGGGAAGAAAGTGTAAATATTGCAATAGTTGGAAAATATATTAAATTAGAAGATTCATATTTATCTGTAATAGAAAGCCTACATCATGCTGGATTTGAAAATGAAGTTAAAGTAAATATTAAATTAATAGATTCAGAAACAATAAATTCAGAAAATGTAAAAGAAAAACTATCTAACTTACAAGGAATTATTGTTCCAGGAGGATTTGGAAATAGAGGAATAGAAGGAAAAATAGAAACTATAAAATATGCCAGAGAAAACAATATTCCGTTTTTAGGAATATGTTTAGGTATGCAAATGGCAGTAGTAGAATTTGCAAGAAATGTATTAGGCATAAAAGATGCAAATTCAGCAGAATTTAGTGAAACAACACAAAATCCAGTTATACATATAATGGATGAACAAATAGGAATAGATAAAAAAGGTGGAACAATGAGATTAGGAGCATATCCATGTATATTAAAAGCAGATAGTTTAGCAAAAGAATTATATCAATCAGAAAAAATTTCAGAAAGACATAGACATAGATATGAATATAATAATGAATACAGAGAAAGATTAGAAAATGCAGGATTAATATGTTCAGGAACATCACCAGATGGAAGTTTGGTAGAAATCGTAGAATATAAAAATCATCCATATTTTATTGCAGCACAATTTCATCCAGAATTAAAATCAAGACCTAATAGACCTGCTCCATTGTTTGTTGGTTTAGTAAGAGCCGCAAAGAATAAATAAAAAATGAACAAAAGGGACAGTCCTTAATGTGCAAAATGCACAAAAGGGACAGTCCTTTAATT
>CALXJW010000037.1 GCA_944388725.1 uncultured Clostridia bacterium
TCACAAGAAGAAGCATATGAAATAATGAAAGAAAGAATGGGAGAAGATGCTGTTGAAGGATATGATGCAACTGCGTTCCCAGTATCATATTTAGTAACGCTAACAGATTTAGAATTAAACGAAGAAATACAAGAAGCTATATCACAAATTGAAAATGTTGATGATATAGAATCAAGTAATCAAACAATTGCACAAATAATTAGATTAGCTAGAGGGGTAAGAATTGTAACAGCAGTAATATTAGCATTATTAATAATAATATCAATATCAATAATTGCAAATACAATTAAATTAACAGTACATGCAAGAAGAAAAGAAATATCAATAATGAAATATGTAGGTGCAACTAACAGTTTTATTAGATGGCCATTTTTAGTAGAAGGAATTATTCTAGGTATAGTTGCTGGAATTATATCAGTAATATTAATAGGTAGTGCGTATACTTATATAGCAAACCAAATGTCAAATTCTGACTTTATGCTAACATTGGGTTGGAGAATGTTAAGCTTTAAAGAAATGTTTAACTTAATATTACTTGTATATTTAGCAATAGGTGCTGGAATTGGTGCAATAGGAAGTACTATATCAATGAGAAAATATCTAGAAGTTTAAAGGAGAAAAAATGCGTAAAAATAAATGTATAGTGATAATATTAATAATATTGTTGTTAAACGTTCTATGTATTTATATATACGCTCAAGATATAACTGATTTACAAGAACAATCAAACACTTTGACAGAAGAATTAAATGATGCAAATAACATACTAAAAGCTGTACAAGATGAAATATCAGAAAATATGAAACAACTTCAAGATTTAGATATTAAAATTGCAGAATCACAGGATGATTTAAATCAAATAAATATAGAAGTAGATGATTTAACTAAACAGATTGAAGAAAATGAAACAAAATTATCGAGAATTGAAGAAAAATATGAAAATCTTAGGAAAGTATATATAAATAGACTAGTAGCAATATACAAGACACCAAAACTTCAATATTTAGACGTTTTACTAAATTCAAGTAATATGATAGAATTTGTATCAAATTATTATTCAATAAAAGAATTAATAAGGTTTGATAAAAAGATAGTAGAAACAGTAAAACAACAGAAAGATGAAATAGAAACAACTAAAAGTATTTTGGCAGAAAAAAAGAATCAAATTGTTGTAGCTAAACAAAATCAAATAAAACAGTCACAAGTACTTTCAAACACAAAGACAACAAGAGAATATTATATAAGTAAATTATCAGATGAAGAAAAAGAACTACAACAAAAAATAGATACATATAATAATCAAGTAGCAGAAATAGAAGCAGAAATTAAATTGTTAGCAGCAAATAGTATAAGCGAAGACTATATAGGAGGTGCAATAAAATGGCCTGTTCCAGGGTATTCAACAATAACATCACAATATGGAATGAGAGTGCATCCAATAACAGGTGCATACAAATTACATACAGGTGTTGATATAGGAGCACCAATGGGAGCAAGTTTTGTAGCAGCGGCAAATGGTATAGTCACAAAAGCAACATATAATTTTGCTTATGGAAATATGGTAATAATAGACCATGGTGGAGGTGTTCAAACACTATATGCACATGGAAGTGAAATAATGGTGCAATTAGGCCAAACGGTTTCAGCAGGAACAGAAGTATTAAAAGTAGGTTCAACAGGATATTCAACAGGACCACATGCGCATTTTGAAATACGAATAAATGGACAAACAATTAATCCATTGAATATTTTATTAGATCAAAATATTAACAGTAATGCAAACACAGAAAATTTAGAGAACACTGAAAATACAAATGAGTAAAAATTAAAAGTTTTGTGGGAGGAAATAATATGAGAAAAACATTAGCAAAAATAATAGGGGTAATGATTGTACTTGTTTTACTTATGCAAAATGCAAATCTTTATGCAACATCAGCGAAAGAAGAACTAGAAAATAGCCAAGATGAACTAGAAGAAAATAATAGTCAACAAGAAGAAATCAAGAAGAAACAAGAAGAAATAGAGGCACAAAAATCAAAAGCAATGAAAGCTGTAGAAGAATTGATTCAAAAAGTTTCTTCAGCAGAAGCAGAAGTAGAAGAACTAGAAGCTAAAGTAGAAGATTTGCAAGCACAAATAAAATCTAAAGAAAAAGACATAGAACAAAAAGAAATAGAATATACTAAACAACAAGAGCTATTAGAACAAAGAATGGTTGCTATGTATAAAAAAGGCGAAACTACATATTTAGATGTATTCTTAAATTCAAATGGAATCATAGATTTTTTAGATAAATATTATATGGCTAAACAATTAGTTGAATATGATAAAGAATTAATCCAAACAACGAAAGATCAAAAAACACAAATAGAAGCAGAAAAAGCAGAATTAGAAGCTAACAAACAGGAATTAGATACATCTTTGGCACAGCAACAACAAAAAACAATGGAATTAAAAACATTAAAAGAAGAAAAAGAAGAATATGCAAGCCAACTATCAGAAGAAGAAAAAGAACTTCAAAAAGAATTGGAAGAATTAGAAGAAGATAATAGAAGAATAGCAAATGAAATTAAGGAAGCAGAAATAAAATATCAGAAAGAACTAGAAGAATTAGAAAATTCATCATCAGGAGAACCAGCGGGCGAAGGATATTTTATAAGACCAGTAACATCAGGAACTATAACAGCGACAGCTTATTATTCAAGCGGAAAATTCCATGGAGCAATTGATTATGGTGTTCCAAGAGGTACAGTAGTAATGGCTGCAGCAGATGGAGTAGTAATGACTACAGCAAATTTAACAACAAGTTATGGTACCTATGTTGTAATAAGACACGCAAACGGATTGCAAACAATTTATGGTCATGGAACTTATGGTTCTATTGTAGTAAAACCAGGTCAAACTGTAAAACAAGGACAAAAAATAATGCTAAGTGGAAATACAGGAAATTCAACAGGACCACATTTACATTTTGAAGTGAGAGTAGCTCCATATACATATAAATCTTCAGCAACAGCTTATGGTCAAGACTGCAGAGTAAATCCATTAAATTATATGTAAATAAGAGGATGAAAGAAGGTAAATTTTAGATAATGGAAGAAGAAAAATATCAAAAAAAACAGAGAATTTATAAAACTATAATGCTAGTAGTATTAACTGCTTTTTTGAGTTGTATATTAACAACACTTTATATATCAAGTAATTACGAAATAGGTACTTCAAAAGGAATTATATCTTCAATTATATCAGGAGAAGATGATAATTTGACTACATCACTAAAAAATATAGAAAAAATCATGGAAAAATATTTCTTGTATGATATTGATGAACAAAAAGTAATAGATGGAGCAATAGATGGGTATATATCAGCATTAAATGATGAATATACTGAATATATACCTGCAGAGCAAATGGAAGAGTATACAGAAAATATAACAGGAAATTATGTTGGTGTTGGAATTTATATGTTAGAAAACAAAGAGCAAAATAGAATAGAAGTATTATCACCAATAGTTGAAAGTCCAGCAGCTGAAGCAGGAATTTTACCAGGAGATATTATTTTTAGTGTAAATGGAGTGGAATATACTGGTGAACAAATAGATGAAGCATCAAATGAAATAAAAGGACCAGAAGGAACGACAGTTAAATTGGTCATATTAAGAGGAGAAGAAAAAATAGAATTTGAAATTACAAGAAAAAAAATAAATACCAATCCAGTAATTTCAAAAAAGTTAGATAATAATATAGGATATTTAGAAATAACAAGCTTTGATGAAGGGACAGCAGAAGATTTTAAATCAAAATTTGAAAATTTAAAAAATGAAGGTATAACATCATTAATAATAGATTTAAGAAATAATGGTGGAGGAATAGTAGATGAAGCTTTACAAATAGCAGACTATATTGTTCCAAAAGGAAAAGACTTATTAATAACAGTGGATAAAAATCAAAATGAGAAAATAGAAAAAGCAGAACAAGACCCTATAATTGACATGCCAATAGTTGTATTAGTTAATGAGAATACAGCAAGCTCATCAGAAATATTGGCAGGAGCATTAAAGGACTTAGAGGAAGCAACAATAGTTGGAACTACAACATATGGTAAAGGAGTAATACAACAAGTTATTTCTTTAAGAACAGGTGCAGGAATAAAAGTAACAGTTGAAGAATATTATACACCAAATAGAAACAAAATAAATGGAGTTGGAATTGAACCAGATGAAAAAGTAGAATTACCAGAAACAGTAGAAAGTCCACTATTAGTTACAGATGAAGAAGACACACAATTACAAAAAGCAATGGAAATATTAAAATAAGGAGTTTGTAATGAATTTAGCAAATAAATTAACAGTATTTAGAATAATATTAGTACCAATTATGGTAATAATTCCATATTTAAATTTACAGGGTGATTTTTACGGATTACCATATACATATTTTTGGATGGAACTAATTTTTATAGTTGCATCAATAACAGACAAATTAGATGGTTATATTGCAAGATCTAGAAATCAAGTAACTACATTTGGAAAATTTCTAGATCCACTTGCAGATAAAATATTAGTTTTAACAGCAATGGTTTTACTAGTAGAGTTTGGGAAAATTCCAGCATGGATACCAATAATAGTATTAGCAAGAGAATTTTTAGTATCTGGTTATAGATTATTGGCTGTAGAAAAAGGCGGAAAAGTAGTTGCAGCATCAGTATGGGGAAAATTAAAAACAGTTACCCAAATGTTTGCTTTAATATTAGTAATGTTTGATGCAAACTCTTTTGCGGAATGTTTTAGAGGAACATTATCGGGAGTAGATTTAGGGCTAAATATAATATCAACAGTATTATTATTAATATCAGTAATTGCAACAATATTTTCAGGATATGATTATTTGAAAAATATGAAAGATTTATTAAAAGATTAAAAAAATTTTAAAGTACTTGACAAAAATAAAAAAATAGAGTAATATATTGATTGCATAAAATTACTAAAAAAATTTTTTGTATGAAGACGGCTATAAGTCGTCTTTGTGCTATATAAAATTGAAAGGAGAGACAAAATAATGGAAGAAAAAGAGGTAATATTAACACAAGAGGGATTTAATAATATTGAAAAAGAATTAGAATATTTAAGAACAGAAAAAAGAGCAGAAATAGCAGAAAGAATAAAAGTTGCTTTAGGTTTTGGAGATTTATCAGAAAACTCTGAATATGATGAAGCCAAAAATGCTCAAGCAGAAAATGAAGCTAAAATAGCAGAGTTAGAAAATAAAGTAAGATATGCTAAAATAATAGATGAAAAAGATATAGACACAAAGACTGTACAAATAGGAAATACAGTAAAATTATATGATGAAGAATTTGAAGAAGAAGTAGAATATACTATTGTAGGATCAACAGAGGTTGATTTAGCACAAAATAGAATATCAAATGAATCACCAATAGGAAAAGCTTTATTGGGAGCAAAAAAAGGTTCTACAGTTGAAGTAGATGCACCCGCAGGGAAAATTAAATACAAGATATTATCAATAAAAAAATAGGAAATTTGGGGACGGTTCTCTTTTTCCCTTTTCAGAAAACGAAAAAGGAAAAAAGAGAACCGTCCCCAAATTGTTAAAATATTTTTAAAATATCAAAAATTTGTTTGACATTTTTTTTCTGTTATGATATTATAATTGCAATAATTAAAATAGGAGTGATTGATATGGGAACGAGAGCCGAAACAACTAGAAAAGAAAAAGCAATATTAAAATTTATTGAGAATCAAGTAATAACAAATGGATATCCTCCATCTGTAAGAGAAATAGGTAAAGCAGTTGGATTAAGTTCTACAGCCACAGTACATGCATATTTAGAAAAATTAGAAAAACAAGGATTTATAAAAAAAGAAGACAAGAAAGGCAGAACTTTAAAAATAATTAAAGGTAGTGATGGAAACGAATTTAAAAAAGCAAGTAAAGAATTTTATACACAAAAAGAATTAGTTGAAGTACCAATAGTAGGAAAAATAACAGCAGGTCAACCAATATTAGCCGTTGAAAATGTAACAGATACTTTTCCTATACCTGTTGATTTTGTTGGAAACAGTGAAAGTTTCATGCTAACAGTAAGAGGAGAGAGTATGATAGAAGCTGGTATTTTAGATGGAGATTATATACTTGTAAAAAAACAAAATGATGCAAGAAACGGTGAAATAGTTGTTGCACTAATAGGAGATGAAGCAACAGTAAAAACATTTTATAAAGAGAAAGATTATATTAGGTTACAACCAGAGAATCATACAATGGAACCAATAATAGTCCAAGACTGCAAAATATTAGGAAAAGTTGCAGGAGTATTTAGAAAAATGTAGAAAAATAAAAAAATAGCAAGAAAAATCTTGCTATTTTTTTTAGGGTATAATATAATAAAAATGTAATTTGAAAAATAAGGAGAACAACAAATGAGAGAAAAAAAGAAAAAAGAAAATATATTAAGAAGAATACTAGTAGTTTTAATTTTACTTTTAATGATAATATTCATATTAATTAAAGCTGAAAATTATATTAGAGAAGCAACAGAAGATAAAATAAATTTAATAATAAATAATAATAATGTAACCGAAAGATTAAAAAATGATGTGAAAATAGAAAATGGTATTATATATTTATCAATGGAAGACATTCAAAACTTTTTTGACAAATATATTTATATAGAAGATGAAATAAATGAAGTAGTAACAACATATGATAAGAAAATAGCAAGTGTGGGATTTGAGGTAAATAGATTAATAATAAATGGCTCTACAACCAAAATTAATGCTTGTGCAATAAAAGAAAATGAAACAGTTTATTTACCAATATCTGAAATGACAGATGTTTATAATATAGAAATTGCTAATATAGAAAGTAAAAATATAATAACAATTGACTCTTTAAATAGAGAACAAATAAAAGCATATACAAAGTCAAATTTATCTGTTAAATGGAAAAAAGATATATTTTCAAAAACTGTTGATAAAGTAAAAAAAGGTGATATAGTTATTGCAATATCTGATGATGAATCAGGATGGACTAAAATCAGAACAGCTAATGGTGAAATAGGATATGTAAAATCAAATAAATTGACTAACTTCACAACTGTAAGAGAAGAATGGGGACAAGAAAAACAAATTGATGGAAAAGTAAATATGTTTTGGGACTATTTTTCACAATATGTACAAGCTCCAGATAGAACAGGTCAAAAGGTAGAAGGAGTAAATGTAGTTTCACCATCATTCTTTTACTTAGATAAAGATGGAAAATTAAATGAAAATGTAGGTAACTCAGGATTAGCATATATAGAATGGGCACACTCAAACGGATATAAAGTATGGCCAATGATTTCAAATGCAGATGCAGGAATAAAAGTTACCTCTACAATATTAAATAGTTATACTAAAAGACAAGAATTAATTCAAGACATTGTAGAAATGTGTGTAAAATATGAGATTGATGGAGTTAATATAGATTTTGAAAATATATATGAGGCAGACAAAGATAAGTATTCAAGATTTATAATCGAATTAGTACCAAGAATGCAAGAAATGGGCTTAGTTACATCTGTTGATGTAACAGCACCAGATGGAGATCCAAATTGGTCTTTATGCTATGACAGAAATGTATTAGGAGATGTAGCAGATTATTTAGTATTTATGGCATATGATCAGTATGGAAGCTCAAGTGCAAAAGCAGGAACAACTGCTGGATATAATTGGGTAGAAACTAGTTTGAAAAAGATAATTGAATATGATGAAGTTGATACAGAAAAAATAATTTTAGGTATGCCATTATTTACAAGAATATGGACAATTAAACAAGACGGAACAGTATCTTCAAATGTAGTAAATATGGTTGATATTAATAAATCAATTCCAGCAGGAGTAGAAAAACAATGGAATGATACTTTAAAACAATATTATATTGAGTATAAATCAGGGACATCTACAAAGAAAATGTGGATAGAAGATGGAACATCAATAGCAGCAAAGGTATCTTTAGTTACTCAATATAATTTAGGTGGAACAGCATGTTGGGAAAAAGATAGAGAAACATCTAATGTTTGGACAATAATTAGAGAAGAATTAGAAAAAACAAGTGAATAATATATAAAAGGAATTATTAAAAACATATAACTTTAATAATTCCTTTTTGTTCTAATTATAAAAATTAGACATATATATTCACAGAGGTGATAATTTTGAAAAATTATTTTATAAGAAAAGTGGATAAGCCTAAATTAATAGCCAATATAACTGTAGGAAGAATAGAAGGTGATACATTTAATATATATAAAGATATAAATAAAGAAAAAAATATAATAAAAGTGATAAACAAGCTTATAAAGTATAACACCCAAAATGTTGTGTTAAGCAAAGAACTTGGAGAAAATAAAAATTTTATTAATGCGTTAAATTCATATAATATAAAAATTTTTGATGGGAGATGGCTAATTAAATATTTATCAATAGAAATTTTAGATTATATTATAGAACAAAAAAATATAAAAAAAGAAGAAACAGAAATTGCTATAACAACAAATGAAATAACAGATTTAAGTATAGAAACAATTAAAATATTATCTAAACAATATAAAAAATTAACCGTTGTAACTAATCATATAGAAAAATTAAGAAAAATAGAAAAAGATATATATGAAAAAGAAGGAGTATTAATAGTAGTATCAAATAATAAGAAAAAAAGTCTTTTGAATTCATCAATAATATTAAATATAGATTTTAATAAAGATGTACTAAATAAATATAAAATAAATGATAATGCAATTATAATTAATTTAGAGGGAAATATGAAAATAAATAATAAAAGATTTAATGGGATTATTATTAATGATTATGAAATTGAAGTAGAAAGAGAAGAAATAATATGGAGAGAAAATATGCAAGAATATGAAAATAAAGATATTTTAGAATCAATTTTATATATGAAAGATACATATAAAAATATATGTTCAAAAATAAAAAAGAACAAAGTAAGAATCAGAGAATTATATGGAATAAATGGAAAAATCGAAAGATTTTCTTAAAATGCTTTTCTTTTTATAAAAAATATAATATAATAATATGCAGTTAAATTAAATCTATTTTATACCAAGGAAAGGAAGGAATATAAATGGAGGAGAAAAAAAAGAAAGAAGTAAAAAATCAAAAAACAAAAACTAAAAAAGCTAAAGTAAAAAATACAAATAAAGAAATAAAAGCAAAAAATAAAGATACAAAAATGAAATTTAAATATAAACATCCTAAAATTGCACTAGCATTAAAAATAGCATTAATAATATTTTTAATATTATGTGTTATAGGAACAGGAGTAGTAATTGGTTTAATCTATGGCCTTTGGGGAGAAGATTTTAAAATAGATATAGAAGATTTAGCATTATCAGAAAATTCGGTAATAGTTGATTCTGACGGAAACATTATAGCAGAATTAACAGGAGATGAAAACAGAAAAATAGTATCATTAGAGGAAATGTCGCCATATCTTCCTAAAGCATATGTTGCAATAGAAGATGAAAGATTTGAAAAACATAATGGTGTAGATATTAAAAGAACATTAGGAGCTATTTTCTCTTTTGTAACACATGGAGGAAAATCTTCATACGGAGGAAGTACAATTACACAGCAATTAGTAAAAAACATAACCCAAGATAAAGAAGATGAAGGGATTGCCGGAATATTTAGAAAAGTTAAAGAATGGATTAAAGCATATCAAATAGAACAAGTATTATCTAAAGATCAAATATTAGAATTATATTTAAACTTAATATTTATAGGTGGTAATAACGAAAATCATGGTGTGGAGATAGCTTCAGAGTTTTACTTTAATAAATCTTCTAAAGACTTAAGTATTGCTCAATGTGCATTTTTAGCGGGTATAAATCATGCTCCAAATGCATACAATCCATATACTGGTTCAAATACTGAAGAAAAAATGGAAAAGATTAAAAAAAGAACAAAAACAGTATTATCAAAAATGAAAGAACTAAATTACATATCACAAGAAGAATATGATACTGCAGTGGCAGAAGTAGATGCTGGATTTCAATTTGAGAATGGAGCTAAAGGAAATGTATATTCATCACATACAGATGCTTTAATAACACAATTAACATTACAAATAATGGAAGAAAAACAAATTTCTAAAGATGCAGCGGCAACATATTTATATAGTGGTGGATTAAAAATCTATTCAACACAAGTTTCTTCAATACAATCTGTAATGGAAGAAGAAGCAACAAATAAAGTATATATTTCAAAATCAAAAGAAAACTTTAATGAAGATGGAACACCTGTAACAGCACAAGCTGCAATGGTTGTTATAGATCCAAAAACAGGATATGTAGTGGGATGCATTGGACAATTAGGAGAAAAAACAACATCAAGAGGATTAAATAGAGCAGTACCCCCAACAGAAATATCTTCAGGAACAAAAAGATCACCAGGTTCATCTTTTAAACCAATAGCTGATGTATTACCAGCAGTAGAAGAAGGACTTATAACACCAGCGACAATATATGATGATTCATACACAATATTTAATAAAGGAACAGCAAATGCATATGATCCAAAAAATGAAGGTAGTTATACAGGATTAAGAAGTGTAAGAAGTGCATTAACAACATCACAAAACGTACCATTTGTAAAAATAATGGCAGAATTAGGAGTTACAAAATCTTTAGAATATTTAAGTAAAATGGGTATCGATTTAGAT
>CALXJW010000038.1 GCA_944388725.1 uncultured Clostridia bacterium
GCACATATATGGTATTTTAAAGGAATTCCAAGTAGAATAGCATTAATGTTAGATATATCACCAAGAAATCTTGAAAAAGTAATATATTTTGCATCATATATAGTTGTGGATAAAGGAACATCTGGACTAGAAAAATGTCAAGTTTTAAATGAAAAAGAATATCATGAAGCTAAAGAAAAATATGGAAATAATTCATTTAAAGCAGAAATGGGTGCAGAAGCAATTAGAAAATTATTAGAAGAAGTAGACTTAGATAAGTTAACTGATTTTATAAAAAAAGAATTAGAAAATGCAAGTGAACAAAAAAAGGCAAAATTAATTAAAAGATTAGATACAGTAGAAGCATTTAAACTATCAAAAAATAGACCTGAATGGATGGTGATGAATGTAATACCTGTAATTCCACCAGATTTAAGGCCGATGGTACAATTAGATGGTGGTAGATTTGCAACATCAGACTTAAATGATTTATATAGAAGAGTTATAAATAGAAATAACAGATTAAAAAGATTATTAGAATTAGGAGCACCAGAAATAATTGTAAGAAATGAAAAAAGAATGTTACAAGAATCTGTAGATGCTTTAATAGACAATAGTAGACGTGGTAGACCTGTTACAGGTGCTGGAAATAGACCTTTAAAATCTTTATCTGATTTATTAAAAGGAAAACAAGGTAGATTCCGTCAAAACTTATTAGGAAAAAGAGTTGACTATTCAGGACGTTCTGTAATAGTAGTAGGACCAGAATTAAAAATATACCAATGTGGTCTTCCAAAAGAAATGGCAATAGAGTTATTTAAACCATTTGTAATGAGAGAATTAGTTGGTAGACGTATAGCACATAATATAAAAAGTGCAAAAAGAATGGTAGAAAGATTAAGTCCAGAAGTATGGGGAATATTAGAAGAAGTAATTAAAGATCACCCAGTTATGCTTAACCGTGCTCCTACATTACATAGACTTGGTATACAAGCTTTCGAACCAGTATTAGTAGAAGGTAGAGCTATTAAACTACATCCATTAGTATGTGAAGCATTTAATGCTGATTTTGACGGAGACCAAATGGCAGTGCATTTACCTTTAACACCAGAAGCACAAGCAGAATCAAGATATTTAATGTTAGCAACAAACAATCTATTAAAACCACAAGATGGTAAACCAGTAGCAGTACCAAGACTAGACATGATTTTAGGAAGTTATTATTTAACAATGACTCTTGATGGAGAATTAGGGGAAGGAAAATATTTTAAAGATCCAGATGAAGCAATAATTGCTTTCCAAAACAAAGCTGTTGGAATACATGCAAAAATATTTGTAAGAATAACTAAAGAGATTAATGGAGAATTAAAATCAAGTAAAATAGAAACAAGTGTTGGTAGAATTATATTTAACCAAGGTATTCCACAAGATTTAGGATTTATAGATAGAAGTGTTGATCCATTCCAATATGAAATTAACTTCCCAGTAATGAAAAAATCAATGGGAACAATTATAGAAAAAGTTATAGATAAACATGGATTAGTGGAATCTGCAGAAGTAATAGATTATATAAAAGCCTTAGGATTTAAATATTCTACATTAGCTGGAATAACATTCTCTGTAGAAGATGTAAAAGTTCCAGAAGCTAAAAAAGAAATATTAGCAGAAGCAGAAAAACAAGTAGAAAAAGTAAGAAACCAATATAGAAGAGGTTTAATTACTAATGATGAAAGATATAAATCTGTAATAAATATTTGGGAAAAAGCAACAAATGATGTAAGTAAAGCGATGGAAGAAAATTTTGATGACTTAAACCCAATATATATGATGGTTAAATCTGGAGCCCGTGGTAATATGAACCAATTAAGACAAATTGCTGGTATGCGTGGGCTTATGGCAAGTACAACAGGTAAAGCTGTTGAAATACCAATTAAATCTTGTTTCCGTGAAGGACTAGATGCTCTTGAATACTTTATATCTTCACATGGTGCTCGTAAAGGACTTTCAGATACAGCTTTAAGAACAGCAGACTCTGGATATTTAACAAGAAGACTTGTAGATGTTTCTCAAGATATAATAGTTAGAGAACATGATTGTGGAACAACAGAAGGATTAATGTTAGAAGATATTAAAGATGGAAATCAAGTAGTAGAAAAATTAGAAGAAAGACTTGAAGGAAGATATCCATTAAATGATATAGTAAATCCACAGACAGGTGAAATAATTGTAGATGCAAATACTTTAATAACAAGTCAGACAGCTAAACAAATAGTAGAAGCAGGAATTACACAAGTTCTTGTACGTTCTGTAATTGGATGTAGAAGCAAACATGGTGTATGTCAAAAATGTTATGGTATGAGCTTAGCAAGAAGAGAACAAGTATCAATTGGTGAAGCTATAGGAATTATAGCTGCTCAGTCAATTGGTGAACCTGGTACACAGTTAACCATGAGAACAATTCACTCTGGTGGTGTTGCTGGTGTAGCAGATATCACACAAGGTCTTCCAAGAGTTGAAGAATTATTTGAAGCTAGAAAACCAAAGGGATTAGCAGTAATTACAGAAATAGATGGTAAAGTAAAAATTTCAGAAACAAAGAAAAAGAAAGAAATAATTGTAACTTCTGAAGATAATTCAAAAACTTATACAATACCATTTGGTTCTAAGTTAAAAGTTAAAGATGGAGATGAAGTAAAAGCAGCTCAACCACTTATAGAAGGTTCTATAAACCCAGCAGAAATATTAGCAATAAAAGGACCAGAAGGAGTATATGAATATTTAATATCAGAAGTACAAAAGGTATATAGAAATCAAGGTGTTGATATTAATGATAAACATATAGAAGTAATTGCTAGACAAATGCTTAGAAAAATTAAGGTTGAAGATAGTGGTGATACAGTAATGTTCCCAGGAGCTTTAATTGATATGTATGAATTTGAAGAAAACAACAATAAAGCAATTGAAGAAGGTAAACGTCCTGGAAAAGGAAGAAGAGTATTACTAGGAATTACAAAAGCAGCTCTAGCTACAGATAGTTTCTTATCTGCTGCATCATTCCAAGAAACAACTAGAGTATTAACAGAAGCTGCTATAAAAGGAAAAGAAGATAACCTAATAGGATTAAAAGAAAATGTAATTATTGGTAAATTAATTCCAGCAGGAACAGGTATGAAGAGATATCAAGATGTAAAAATAAAAGTTGAAGGAGAAGAAAATTCAGTGGAAATGGAAACTGAACAAGTAACAACTTCAGAAAATTAACAAATAAAATAGAAAGAGGCTATAACGAAATGCCTCTTTTTATTTTCATAAAATATGTAGAATAACAGCGTAATATATAAAAACTACAATAATTTAACCATTCGAAAAGAGCACAATATTTGTCAACTAAACTAATAATATAACTTTCAATATATTTGGGAGGGATAAAAGTAATTGGCCACATATGTTTTAGAATTATATCACATTCTTTATTGTTTAATTTAAAGTTTTTTTGCGCATTTAATAAAGCTATTTTAGGGTGTTTCCAAAGGTGAAAACTTGGTTTGGTACCAATTTCATTATCATAAAAAAATAAATCATGAAGTAGACCTGCTCGAGAAGCAGAAATATAATCTAAGTGTAGAAATTTACAAACAACATATGAATAATAAGCAACTGACAAACTGTGTTCAAAACGAGTTGATCCATAATGATGTTTAAATCTTTTTAAACCTTGAACACTATCATTAATTATAATATCATTAACAATAAACAAGAAATCTCTAGTTCTATTTTTCATAAGTTCACCTCAAAAATATTATAACATATAAATTAAGGTAAATCATTAGAAAATAATGGATAATAGAATGACATTAAACTTGACAAAATCAATATTTAGAAGTATACTAGAATGGTATAAAAGGAGAGAGTTATGTCGGGAAATAATAGAAAGTTATTTGACAGTTTAGTATCAAGAACAAAAATATATTTAGTAATAATATTTATTTTGCTAATATTATTATCATATATAAAACCAATAATGATAATACCATCTATAATAATATATATATTAATATTAATCTATACATATTTTGCTAATAATAAAAGGAAAAGTGAGATATCAGAACAATTGCAAGATTTAACTTTAACTGTAGATTCTGCTGCAAAAACTAGCTTAATAAATGCACCATTTCCACTGATAATATTAGAAACAGATGGGAATATTGTATGGAAAAGTTCAAAATTCATAACAGAATTTGCAAATATAGATATAAACAGCTATATAAGTGATTTAATAATTGACATTAAAAATGATATAGAAAAAGAAGAAAATCCAAAAAAGAAATCTATTGTTAAAAAGATAGAAATTGGAAAGAAAAAATATAAAATTCAAGGTGAATTTGTAAAAACTAAAAAAAGTGAAAGAAGAAAAATTTCAGAATATATGTTAGTTTTATACTTTATAGATGAAACTGAAAAATATGAATTAACAGTAGAAAATCAAAATAAAAAAACATGTGTTGGAATCATAATGATAGATAATTATGAAGAAGTAATACAAAGGCTAGATACAGAAGAAAAGACACAATTGATGGCAAAATTAGAGAGTTGCATATATGAATGGATAAATGATACAAATGGAATATTAATAAAACCAGAAAGAGATACATATATATATGTATTTGAACAAAGAAATTTAGAAAAAATTAAAGAAGATAAATTTACAATATTAGATACAGTAAAAGAATTAGTAAGAAAAGACAGAATGCAATTAACACTAAGTATAGCAATATCTAATGAAGGAGAAAATGATAAAGAAGTATATAAATCAGCATTATCTGCAATGGATGTAATATTAGGTAGAGGTGGAGATCAAGCTGTAATAAGAGAAGACGGAAAATATCATTTTTTCGGTGGGAAAGTTGAAGAAGTAGAAAAAAGAACAAAAGTAAAAGCTAGAATAGTTGCACATGCATTAGAAGAACTAATGGCTGAATGCCAAAAAGTTGTTATAATGGGACATACAAATCCAGATATTGATGCAATGGGCTCAGCATTGGGAATATATAGATTAGCAAAATCTTTAAATAAAGAAATATATATTGTAACAGATATACAATCTGCATCAATAAAAGAATTTTTAGATAACACTCAAGAAGATTATAGTGAAGTTTTTATAAATAAAGAATTAGCAATTAATAAAACAGATGATGAAACATTATTAGTAATAGTAGATACACATAAAAGAACATATGTTGAACAACCTGAATTACTTGAAAAAACAAGTAAAATTGTAATAATAGATCATCATAGAAGAAGTGCTGACTATATAGAAAAGAGTATATTAACATTCCAAGAAGTATATGCTTCATCAGCATCAGAATTAGTAACAGAATTGATTCAATATGCACAAGCAGATGTTGAATTAAAAACATTGGAAGCAGAAGCTTTATATGCAGGAATAATGATGGATACTAAAAACTTTACATTTAAAACAGGTGTAAGAACATTTGAAGCAGCAGCATATTTAAGAAGATGTGGAGTAGATATAATAAAAGTAAAAAAATGGTTTCAAAGTGATTTAGAAAGTTATAAAAAGATTGCAGAAATTGTTAAAGAAGCTGAAGTAATAAGAGATTCGATAGCTATATCCACATATGAAGAACAAGAAAATGAAACAAGCTT
Source organism: uncultured Clostridia bacterium (assembly GCA_944388725.1). GTDB lineage: Bacteria > Bacillota > Clostridia > TANB77 > CAG-508 > CAG-269. The sequence continues at coordinate 5,647 of CALXJW010000038.1, forward strand.
AATATGTGCAAAAGCAGCAGATGAATTATTAACAATAGGAAACATAACAGCATCATTTGTATTAGGAACAATGGAAAATCAAATATGTATAAGTGGACGTTCTATTGGAGATATAAATGTTCAAATGATTTTAGAAAAATTAGGTGGCGGAGGACATATAACATTAGCAGGAGCACAATTAGAAAACAAAACAATTGAGGAAGCAAAACAAGAATTAAAAGATAAAATAGAAGAATATTTTGCAGAAAAGGAGTAAATATGAAGGTTATATTACAAGCAGATATAAAAGGTGTTGGTAAGAAAAATGAAATAATAAACGCATCAGATGGATATGCGAGAAATTTCCTATTCCCTAAAAAATTAGCTGTAGAAGCCAATTCAGCAAATATGAGCAAATTAAAAGCAGAAAATGATTCAAAACAATATAAAAAAAGTATTGAAAAAGAAGAAGCTCAAAAGGTAGCTGAAAAAATGTCAAAAATAATGCTAACAATAGAAGTGAAATCAGGAACAAATGGAAAAGTATTTGGGGGAGTATCTGCAAAGGAAATATCAGAGAATTTAGAAAAACAACATGGCATTAAAGTTGATAAGAAAAAAATTGAATTAAAAGAAACTATAAAAGTATTAGGGATGCAAACAGTTGATATAAAACTATTTGAAGGAATAGTAGGAAAAATAAAAGTAAATGTAGTACCTGCCAAATAGTCTAATAGAAGGATGCGTGTGTTTAATCATATAAAGGATAAAATGCACGCATTTAATGATATAATGGAGGATATAAAAAATGGAATTAGGAAAAATACCACCACATGACATAGATGCTGAACAAGCAGTATTAGGAAGTATGTTAACAGATAAAGATGCAGTAATAGCTGCAATTGAAACATTAAAAGAAGATGCTTTTTATAGAGAGGATAATAAAGCAATATATCAAGCAATATTAAATTTATATAATAAATCTGAACCAATAGATATCATAACATTAAAAGATGAATTAGAATCTATGAATAAATTTGAGCAAGTTGGAGGATTTGAATATTTAGCGAATTTGCCAGAAAAAGTTCCAACAACAGCAAATGTTCAAAAATATATTAAAATTGTAGAAGAAAAATCTATATTAAGGAATTTAATAAAAACAGCTAATGAAATAATAGAATTAGGATATGATCCAACAGAAGATGTAGAAGATATAATGGATGGCGCAGAAAGAAAAATTTTTGATATAATGCAAAGTAAAAACCAAAAAGGATATACACCTATAAAAGATGCATTAATTGAAAGTGTAATGACTTTAGAACAATTATATAATAGAAAACAAAGTATTACTGGTATATCAACAGGATTTATACAATTAGATTATAAAACAGCAGGATTACATGGTTCTGAACTAATATTAATTGCTGCTAGACCAGCTATGGGAAAAACAGCATTTGCTTTAAATTTAGCTACAAATGCAGCGCTTAGGTCAAATGTGCCTGTTGCAATATTTAGTCTAGAAATGTCAAAGGATCAATTGGTAACAAGAATTTTAGCAAGTGAAGCAATGGTAGATAGTAACAAAATAAGAACAGGAAAGTTAGATGAAGATGATTGGGAAAAAATAGCAAATACAATCGGACCTTTATCTGAATCTGAAATATATATAGATGATACACCAGGAATATCTGTAATGGAAATAAGAACAAAATGTAGAAAACTAAAAATGGAAAAAAATATTGGATTAGTTGTTATTGACTATTTACAATTAATACAAGGAAGTAATAAAAGAGCATCAGGAAGTAGAGAACAAGAAATTGCGGAAATAAGTAGATCATTAAAAATAATGGCTAAAGAATTAAATGTTCCAGTAATAGCTTTATCACAATTATCAAGAGCTGTTGAACAAAGACCAGATCATAGACCAATGCTTTCAGATTTACGTGAATCTGGATCAATAGAGCAAGATGCGGATATAGTAATGTTTTTATATAGAGATGATTATTATAATAAAGAAAGTGAGAAAAAAGATATTGCAGAAGTAATAATTGCAAAACAAAGAAGTGGTACAATAGGACCAGTAGAATTGCTATGGATGGGAAATTATACAAAGTTTGTAAATTTAGAAAAAAGATTTGATGATTAGTAAAGGTGAATAGATGAAAGAAAAGGTTTTAAATACAATAAAAAAGTATAATTTAATTAAAAATGGAGATAAAATTGTATTGGGAGTATCAGGAGGACCTGATTCAATTTCAATGTTGGATATATTAAATAATATAAAAAAAGAAAATCAAATAAATTTTAATATAACAGTAGCACATGTAAATCATTTAATAAGAGAAGAAGCAATTGATGATGAAAAATATGTTCAGGAATATTGTGAAAAAAATAAAATAGAATATTATATTAAAAGAATAGATGTGCAAAATATAGCAAGAGAAAGAAAGATTGGCACAGAAGAAGCTGGAAGAATTGCAAGATATGATTTTTTTGAAGAGATATTAGAAAAAACGAATTCTAATAAAATAGGAATAGCACATAATAAGAATGATAAAATAGAAACAATAATAATGCATATTCTTAGGGGAAGTGGAATTTCAGGGTTAAAAGGAATAGAACCAATAAGGGATAATAAATATATAAGACCATTAATTGAATGTGAAAGAACTGAAATAGAGCAATATTGTGAAGAATATAAATTAAATCCTAGAATAGACAAAACGAATTTTGAAAATGAATATACAAGAAATAAAATCAGGAATATAGTGATTCCGTACATAAAAGAAGAATTTAATCCTAATATTATAGAAACAATAAATAGATTATCAGAACTCGTTACGGAAGAAGATAATTTCATAGAAAATGTGGTGAAAGAACAATACAAAAAAATATTAATTAATCAAGAAAAAAATGAAATAATTTTAAATTTAAAAGAATTTAATAATATGGAAAAAGTAATAAGAGCTAGAATGATTTTATATACAACTAAACAGTTAACTGGTTCTAGCCAAAAAATAGAGAAGATACATATACAAGATATAATAAAATTATGTGAAAATAATATTGGAAATAAATTTTTAACACCAAATAAAAATTTAAAAATTTTAATAAAAGATAAAAAAATTTTTTTCTTGAAGATTGAGTAACCGTAAAAAAACTTTAAAAACGTAACAAAAAGGACACAAAAAAGTCATAAAAAAACTATTGAAAAAAAATTTTTTATATGGTATAGTTTCAAAGAAATAACAAAAATAGGAGGATTAAGATTTGAAAAAGGGAATAAAAACATTAGCAATGTGGCTAATAATAGGAATAATATCGGTAGTATTACTATCATCTATAATGGAAAATAGTGCTTCAAAAATGACATATTCAGAATTAGTAACTAGTATTGAGAATAGGGATGTAGAAAATATTACAATATCTTCTGATGGGAGTTTAGCAACAGTTAAATTAAAAGATTCAAAATTAGAAAAAGAAGTAAGTATACCTAGCTTAAATAGCTTTATGGATTATACACAAGAATATCTTAAAACAGGAGATTTCACATTAGAAGAAGAAAAACAATCAATATGGATTACAATATTTAGTTTAATAACACCATTTGGTTTATTAATAATATTTTTAATATTCTGGTTTATAATGATGAGTGGAAATACACAGAGTGGAACTAAAACAATGTCATTTGGAAAAAGTAAAGCTAGACTTATAAATGCAGGAGAAAAAAATAGAGTAACATTTGATGATGTTGCTGGTGTTGATGAAGAAAAAGAAGAATTACAAGAAATAGTGGAATTTTTAAAAAATCCAAAGAAATTTACAGATATGGGAGCTAGAATTCCAAAAGGAGTACTATTAGTTGGTCAACCAGGAACAGGAAAGACATTATTGGCAAAAGCTGTAGCAGGAGAAGCAGGAGTACCTTTTTATATAATAAGTGGATCAGATTTCGTAGAAATGTTTGTTGGTGTGGGTGCATCAAGAGTAAGAGACCTATTTGAACAAGCCAAAAAAACTGCACCATGTATTATATTTATAGATGAAATTGATGCAGTTGGTAGACAAAGAGGAGCTGGTTTGGGTGGAGGACATGATGAAAGAGAACAAACATTAAACCAATTATTAGTAGAAATGGATGGATTCTCAGATAATGAAGGAGTTATAATTTTAGCAGCAACAAATAGACCAGATGTATTAGATAAAGCATTATTAAGAGCAGGAAGATTTGACAGACAAATTGTAGTATCAAGTCCAGATGTTAAAGCAAGAGAACAAATATTAGAAGTACATGCACGTAAAAAGAAATTAGCAGATGATGTTGATTTAAAAGTTATAGCAAAAAATACTTCAGGATTTGCAGGAGCAGATTTAGAAAATGTATTAAATGAAGCCGCTTTATTAGCAGCAAGAAGAAATTATAAAGAAATAGGTATGAAAGAAATAGAAGATGCAATGGTTAAAGTTACAATGGGACCAGAAAAGAAAACAAGAGTTAGAAGTGAAAAAGAAAATAGACTAGTTGCATATCACGAAGCAGGTCACGCTGTTGTAAGTAGATATTTAGAAACACAAGATCCAGTACATCAAATTTCAATTATACCACGTGGAATGGCTGGAGGATATACAATGTATAGACCAACAGAAGATAAATCATTTATGTCAAAAACAGAAATGGAAGAAAATATTGTTTCTTTACTTGGAGGAAGAGTTGCAGAAGCAATAATATTAAATGATATATCAACAGGAGCAAGTAATGATATTGAAAGAGCTTCTCAAATAGCAAGAAATATGGTAACTAAATATGGTATGAGCGAAAGAGTTGGATCAATTATGTTTGGTGGAGGACAAGGAGAAGTATTTTTAGGTAGAGATTTTGCACAAACAAAAGATTATTCAGAAGAAACAGCTGGAATAATTGATGAAGAAGTTAAAAAGATAATAGATAGAGCATATAATAGAGCAAAACAAATTTTAACAGATCATGTTGATAAATTACATGTAGTTGCTGGAATATTGTTAGAAAAAGAAAAAATAGAAGGCGACGAATTTGACAGAATTTTTTCAGAATAGAAATTAAATAAAGAAGGCACAGAAATGTGCTTTTTTTA
>CALXJW010000039.1 GCA_944388725.1 uncultured Clostridia bacterium
TCTCTTTTTTCCAAGGAAAAAAGAGAACCGTCCCCAATTTTACTCTTCTTCATCAAATTGACTATTATATAATTTTTCATAAAATCCGCCTTTAGCTAATAATTCTTCATGTGTTCCTTGTTCAACAATATCGCCATGATTCATTACTAAAATTAAATCGGCATTTTTTATTGTGGATAATCTATGCGCAATAATAAAACTTGTTCTTCCTTCCATTAAATTATCCATTGCTTTTTGAATTTCAATTTCTGTTCTAGTATCTATTGAACTTGTTGCTTCGTCTAAAATTAATATTTTAGGATCTGCTAAAATTACTCTTGCTATTGTTAGTAATTGTTTTTGTCCTGCTGATATATTGCTTGATTCTTCATTTATTTCTGAATTATAACCATTTGGTAATGTTTTTATAAAATGATGTATATGTGCTGCTTTAGCTGCTTGTATTACTTCGTCATCTGTTGCATCTTCTTTACTATATTTTATATTTTCTTTTACTGTCCCACCAAATAACCATGTATCTTGTAATACCATACCAAACATTTGGCGAAGCTCTCCTCTTTTAAAATCTTTGATATTATGTCCATCTACTAATATTTTTCCATCTGTTACATCATAAAATCTCATTAAAAGTTTTACCATTGTTGTTTTTCCAGCCCCAGTTGGTCCTACAATTGCAATTTTTTGTCCTTCGTGAACAATTGCATTAAAATCCTTAATTATTATATTGTCTGGATTATATCCAAATCTTACATGTTCAAATGTAACATTTCCTTTTAATCCTTCTACTGATGAATTTTCTTTTGCTGTTTCAATTTCTTCATCTTCTTCTAAAAATTCAAATACTCTTTCTGCAGCAGCTATCATCGCTTGAATCATGCTAGAAACTTGTGCAATTTGATTTATTGGTTGTGTAAATTGTTTATTATATTGTATAAAACTTTGTATATTTCCTACTGTAATAGTTCCATTTATGGCTAAATATCCTCCTGCAACAGCAACTCCTACATAACCTATGTTTGATATAAAATTCATAACTGGATGCATTAATCCTGATAAAAATTGTGATTTCCATCCTGATCTATATAATTCTGCATTTGCTTTTGCAAAAGTTTGACTCGCATCTTCTTCACCATTAAAAGCTTTTACAATAGTTAAGCCAGAAAATACTTCTTCTACTTGGCCATTTACATGACCTAAGTATTCTTGTTGTTTTGAGAAATATTTTTGTGATTTTCCTACTATAATTTTTACAAGTAATCCTCCTAATGGAATTACAACAAGTGAAATTAATGTCATTTGCCAACTAATTGATAACATCATTACAAATATTCCTATTATTGTACAAATTGAAGTAATGATTTGAGTAATACTTTGATTTAAATTCATACTTAATGTATCAATATCATTTGTTATTACTGATAATACTTCTCCATTCGTTCTCTTATCAAAATAATTCATTGGTAACTTGTTTATTTTTATTGATAAATCTTTTCTCATTCTATATGTAAGTTTTTGCGCTATTCCTGTCATTAAAAATCCTTGGATAAAGGAAAATAGTGCACTAATTAAATATAATCCTAATAGTGTTAATAAAATCATTCCAATCTTATTAAAATCAATTCCACCATTTCCAGATATTTTACTTACTAATCCATTAAAAATTTCTGTTGTTGCATTTCCTAAAATTTTAGGTCCAACTATTGAAAATATTGTACTTCCAATTGCAAATATTATAACAATTATTATTCCAATTTTATATTGAGATAAATAATTTTTTAATAATTTTTTTGTAGTACCTTTAAAATCTTTTGCTGTCTCAACAACTCTACCTTTCATTGGTCCTGGTCCTCCCATTGGTCCTGGCATACTATTCTCCTCCTTCCTTTTTATTTAATTCTTGTTCAGATAACTGTGATAAAGCAATTTCTCTATATGTTTCATTATTTTTCATTAATTCTTCATGTGTTCCTTTACCAACAACTTTACCATCATCTAATACTATAATTTGATCTGCATTTAGTATTGTACTAATTCTTTGTGCAACTATAATACATGTTTTATTTTTTGTTCTTTTAGCTAATGCTTCTCTTAATGCTGAATCTGTTTTAAAGTCTAATGCTGAAAAACTATCATCAAATACAAATATTTCTGGATCTTTTGCTATAGCTCTTGCTATTGATAATCTTTGTTTTTGTCCTCCAGATACATTGTTTCCACCTTGTGCTATTTCTGATTTGTATTTATCGTTCTTTCCTTCAATAAATTCAGTAGCTTGAGCAATTTCTGCTGCTTCTATCATTTTTTCATCAGACATTTTTTCATCAGAATATTTAATATTTGATTCTATTGTTCCGGAAAATAATATACCTTTTTGTGGGACAAAACCTATTATACTCCTTAAGTCTTTTTGTGATAAATCTTTTACATTAACACCATCAACTAACAAATCTCCACCTGTAACATCATAAAATCTTGGTATTAAATTTACAACTGTTGATTTACCACTACCTGTACTTCCAATTATAGCTGTTGTTTTACCTGGTTCTGCTGTAAAAGTTATATCTTCAAGTATTTCTGTATCTGCGTCTGGATATCTAAATGAAACATTTCTAAATTCAACTAGTCCTTTTTTATTTTCATCTAATTTTTTTGTTGTTTCTTTGTCTTTTATACTTGGTTCTGTTTCAATTATTTCCATTATACGATTTGCTGATACTGATGCTCTAGGTAACATTATAGATATTAATGAAATCATTAAGAAGCTCATTACAATTTGCATTGTATATTGTATAAATGCTAGCATATCTCCAACTTGCATTATTCCTGCATCTACATTATGTCCTCCAACCCAGATAATTAATACTGAAATACAATTCATTATTAACATCAACATCGGCATCATTGCTGACATCGCTCTATTTACAAAAATATTGGCTTTTGTTAAATCAATATTAACATTATTAAATCTTTCTTCTTCTTTCTTTTCAGTATTAAATGCTCTTATAACTGGTAATCCAGTTAATATTTCTCTTGATACTTTATTTAATTTATCAATCAAATCTTGTAATTTTTTAAATCTAGGCATTGTTAAAGCAAACAATGTTCCAACAATTATAAATATAGATATAACTGCTAAGCCTATTATCCATGCCATAGAATTATCACTTTGGCTTAATACTTTTAATATTCCTCCTATACCAACAATTGGTGCATATACAACAACCCTAAATAACATTGACATTAATTGTTGTATTTGTTGAACATCATTTGTTGTACGAGTTATTAAAGATGCTGTTGAAAATTCTCTAATTTCTTTGTTAGAAAAACTTAATACTTTATTAAATATCTTATCTCTTAATGTTTTGGCTAATTTTGCAGCAACACGTGATGATAATAACATTATTGTTACTGCTGAAAACATGCTTATAAGTGCTAATCCTAACATTTTTAACCCTGAAGTAAATATGTAATTCATTTGAATTTTATCAGTATCAACCCCTGCATTAGAATATATGTTTTTTACAAAGGCAATTGCAGTTTGTTCTTTTATTGTGTCTTGCATTTGATCTACTTGTTCAGAAGATTTTTGAATTAGTTTTTCTATTTGTTCTTCTGGCATTTTTTTAAGAATATCTATCAATTCCATGTTCTCAAATAGTTCTTTTTGGCTGTCTGGTACATTTGTTAAGATTTGTTGCTTAATATTAGAAGACATTTCTTCATTTTGTAACATTTGTGAAACAATTATTGGTTTTAACATAATTTCTGAAAGTTTGTCAATTTCTTCTTGATTCAAATCTTTTATAACATAAACTTCTTCTAGATTATTATTATTTTCATTTAAATAAGAGTCAATTAATCTTTCTTGATGATTATCTAAATCGTCTGAATTTGCCAAACTATATTTTGACAATATTTCGTCATCATTGTCTGAAAACAATAAAATTGTTTCAAAATCTTCTTTTGAAATAAAATCTGGTGCTACATTTTCTATACCACTAGATTGAATTCCGTTATTTACAATTTTTGATGTATAATTTGGTAATTCCAAGTCAACAGCAGCTTGAATACACAAAAGTATAACTATTGTAATAACAGAAAAAAGTGAATACTTTAGATTTTTTAATACTTTTAACATTTTTTCCTCCTTTTATATCATATAAAATAGTACTATGTATTTTACTCAACATAGTACTATATGTCAATAATTGTTATGTGTTTTTTGTGTGTCTTTTTTGTGAACAAATTAATCTCCTAAACAAATTCCTATATTTCTTGCTGTTTTTACTAATTCATCATCCATGGTTACTTTTCTCAAATTACTTTCTGCTGTATTTCCTGATACTGCTCCAATTTTTTTGTTATTTCCAACTACATCTTCTAATGAGACACTATCTAGTTTTCCATTTTTAATTACTGCTAATACTCCAAATTCTCCTTCTAATGCTAATTCCATTGCTTTTGAACCGTATTTTGTTGAAAGTACTCTATCAAATGCTGTTGGTGTTCCTCCTCTTTGCATATAACCTAATGTTGTATTTCTTGCTTCTAAACCTGTTAATTCTTCTAATTGTTTTGCAACAACTTGACCTACTCCTCCAAGTTTTGTATTATCTACACCACTTCCATTGTTTCTTGTATTTAATACCGTGATTGTTCCATCTTTTGGTGCTGCACCTTCTGCAACTACAACTATACTAAAATTTTTTCCTTTTGCTCTTCTTGCATTTATCTTTTCAACTGCTTTATTTAGATCATAAGGAATCTCTGGAATTAATGCAATATCGGCTCCTCCTGCAATTGCTGATTCTAAAGCTATCCAGCCTGCATATCTCCCCATTACTTCTAATACCATTATTCTATGATGTGTCTCTCCTGTTGTATGTAATCTATCTAAAGCTTCTGTTGCAACTGAAACAGCTGTATTATATCCAAATGTAATATCTGTACATGCAACATCATTATCAATTGTTTTAGGTATTCCAATTACATTTATTCCTTTTGTTGAAAAATCTCTTGCTGATTTTTGTGTTCCATCTCCTCCTAGAGTAAATAAACAATCAAATCCATCTTTTTTTACGTTTTCAACACAAATATCTGATAAATCTTTATATACAATTTGTCCATTTTCTTCTACTTTATAATTAAATACATTGGCATTTGTTGAAGAACCTATTATTGACCCACCTTTTGGTAATATTCCTGATGCTGATTCATCATTTGCTGTACTTAATTTTTCGTATTCATTTTTTAATAGTCCATTATATCCATCTATAAATCCATAACATTCTATCCCTTTGTTTTCTGCTGTTTTTACTATTGCTCTGATTACAGCATTAAATCCTGATACATCTCCTCCGTTTGCTAAAATTGCTACTTTTTTTATCATAAAAATTCCTCCTTTAAGTTAATTGTTCAACATATAGTATTATATCAATTTTTTTTAATTTTACAAGAGTTTTGAAAAAAATAATACAAAACCCCCGGAGACAGTAAAACTGTCTACGGGAGGGTAATGGTTGTTCTATAATCCCGTGTAGTTGTTTGAAAGTCGCCCCAAAGATGCAGAAACACATCTTGTACATAACGTCCATATTGTCCATCAGAAGGCCGATACATTCATAGATTTTACCCTATAAGTAAATGGGTGGTAATGGTTGTACCTCTAGAAGAAGTCCATGTTAATTTTTTCTCGGTGTTGATACCTACATAATTGGTATAACAATAATTTCATTTCTTGTCAATATTATGTAAATATCTCAAATATTCTTCCACAAAGCCATCTATATCCCCATCCATTACAGATTCAACATTTCCGACCTCATAATTAGTTCTATGATCTTTTACAAGTGTATATGGGCAAAATACATAAGAACGTATTTGATTTCCCCAAGCAATATCTTTTTGTTCACCTTTTAAATCTTCTATTCTTTCCTTTTGTTCTTTCTCTTTTAAATCCAATAATTTAGATTTTAACATTTTCATTGCAGTTTCTTTATTTTGTAATTGAGAACGTTCAGATTGGCATGCTACTACAATATTAGTTGGTATATGAGTAATCCTTACAGCAGACGAAGTTTTATTAATGTGTTGCCCTCCAGCACCAGATGCTCTATAGGTATCTATTCTTAAATCATCAGTATTAATATCTATTTGAACATCATCCGAAATTTCTGGTAAAACTTCTAGTGATGCAAATGATGTATGCCTTCTTCCTCCAGCATCAAATGGTGAAATTCTTACTAACCTATGAACACCCATTTCTCCTTTTAAATACCCATAAGCATTTTCTCCAAGTATTTCAAATGTTACACTTTTTATTCCAGCTTCTTCTCCCTCTAAATAATCTAGCTCTTTAACTTCATATCCTTTTTTAGTGGCCCATCTAGTATACATTCTATATAACATTTCTGCCCAATCTTGAGATTCTGTTCCTCCTGCCCCCGGATGCAAAGTTAATATAGCATTATTTTTGTCGTATTTTCCAGATAATAATGTTTCAAATTGAAGTTGTTCGATTTGTTTTTGTGAATTATCAATCATTTGATTTATATCTTTTGCTATACTATCATCATTTTCAAGCATTGCAAGTTCAATTAAATCAGCAATATTTTCTAACTCATTCTTTATAATTGTAAATTTTTCTATTTTTCTTTTTAACTGTTTTTGCTTTGATAAAATTTTAGAAGTTTTCGTAGAATCTTGTTGCCAAAACTCTTCATCCGAAATTAATTTTTCTATATTCTCTAACTCTCTTTCAATATTAAGTATGTCAAAGAGAATCACCTAAGCTTTGTAATTTTTCTTTTAGTATTTTTACTGTTCTTTGATTTTCTTCTAAATCTACTAACATATGCTCACCTCTTATTTATAATCTTCCAAACTTAATTTAGGATATGTAAATAATTGTCCTCCATCTGTAAAATATCCTGTTGATGTATGATTTGCATTAAACGAATTTTCTCCTTTTAGAAAGTATCTATATTTTTCTTTTGAGCTTAATTGGCCACCTCCAATTATTATTGGATCATCCCAAGTCACATCTACAGCATACCAATTATTATTTAAATATACATAATTCCAAGCATGATTTTCTGTTTCGTTTTTGCTATTTGTTCCAGTTCCTATTACCATTACATTTTGTATACCTAATTCATTTAATAAATATTGATATGATTTGGCATATCCTTCACATACACATCTTTTATTAACTAAGGCACCATAAATGTTATATATATTATCTTCTAAAAGTGTTGTTTCATAGTCTATTGTATCAATTAAATAATCATGTACTATTTTTAATTTTTCATAATCACTTTTGCCATAAGCCATTGATAATATTTTTTCTTTTTCAGCTTCAATTTCTTGTTCAGCCTTATTAACATCTTCTTCAGAATAAAATCCTGCTGACAAATAATTAGTTTTATTTCCATTATTTATATAGACATTATATTTTACCCCTGTAATTTTTGTTATTTTTTCAATATTCAAATACATATTAGTTACATCCAAGTAAAATATATCAGGATTATCATATAATAAGGCTTCTATGGCTGATTGATAATCTTTTTGTAAAATATCACTTCCGTTATCTAATGATAAGGTATCTGAAAATGTATTTCCGAATTCTATTGTATATGTTCCTGATTTCATATTTTCTTTATTTTTGTATAGCTCATTATATATTGTTTTTGAATTGTTATTTAATTGATTATATAGATTTTTACTTTTGGTATTAGAAGGTTCTTCATAAGATGTTGCTTCTGTTGGTTCTACTGTACTAAATATATCAGAACTAATCTTTATTTCATCATTTTCTTGAGTTATAGTATCCAATATTGGATACCCAAATTCCCCTATTACTGTTTCTTCTCCTATAATATATAAATATATATTGTAACTTAATATTATAAATAATAATGTTAATATTAAAATTAACAAAAAACTAAAAATTTTTTTAATTATTTTCACTTTTTCCTCCTTTGTTTTATTGTTTTATATTAATAATTATATCATTTATTTTTTACAAATAATAGTTATTTTGAATTTTTTTTTTATTTTTGCAAATAATAACATTATGAATTTAAGAAATTTTATTAATAATCTATTTAAATATAATAATACAAATAATTATAACTTTTCAATAATGCAAGATGCAAATAGTATTCCTACTATAAACAATAAATACCCCCAAATTTTCTCTACTTATAAAGATAATTTAGATTTTGTTAAATCCAAATATAATACACTTATTAATAGTGATATTGTTATTCGTGAATTTAATATAAATATTAATAAAGAATTTCATAATTGTTTTATTGTTTATATAGATGGATTAGTAAACTCTATACTTATTAATGATTATATATTAGAACCTTTAATGTTAATGAATCATAAGAAATCTCAAGATGATAACTTAGATTTATTAAATTATATAGATAATTGTTTACTGCCACAGAATAGTGTGAAAAAAGTACAAGATTTCGAAACTGCTTTTTCTGGTATTAATATGGGAGACTGTTTACTTTTTGTTGATTCTTTAAATATTGCATTTGATATGGATGTAAAATTAAATAATCAACGTGCAGTTTCTCCCCCACAAACAGAATCAGTTATTCGAGGTCCTCAAGAAGGTTTTGTCGAAAATCTTAGAGTTAATACTTCTCTTGTCAGGAGGATTGTAAATAATGAAAATTTAATTATTGAAAATATTAATGTGGGAAAAATCAGTAAAACCAAATGTTGTGTATGTTATTTGCAAAATATAGCTAATGGTGATTTAGTAGCTGAGGTAAAATATAGATTAAACAATTTAGATATAGATTCTCTAATTTCTACAGGTCAATTGGAACAATTAATAGAAACTGATGATACTTTTGGCATTCCTCAAATTATTTCTACAGAAAGGACTGACAAATGTACTAAATATTTATTACAAGGTCGTGTTGTTGTCTTAGTTAATGGTAACCCTTATGCAATGATAATGCCGGCAACTATTGAAGATTTTCTATTTTCTCCAGAAGATACTAATCTTCGCCCTATATTTTCTAATTTTTTGAGAATTATACGTATTACGGCTGCATTTATTACTTTACTCTTACCAGGGATTTATATTGCTATTACAAGCTTTCATCAAGAAATCTTACCAACTGAATTATTGTTTTCCATATTAATCTCTAGAGAAACTGTTCCTTTTCCTGTAATATTTGAATTACTTCTTATGGAATTTTCTTTTGAACTGATTAGAGAGGCAGGATTACGCGTTCCTTCTCCAATAGGTTCTACTATAGGAATTGTTGGTGCTTTAATTTTAGGTGATGCTGCTGTTAAAGCTGGTATTGTAAGCCCAATACTTATAATTATTGTTGCAATTACTGGTATTGCTTCTTTTGCTATTCCTGATTTTTCTTTTGGTTTTCACATACGTATTTTTAGATTTTTCTTTATTGCTTTAGGTTTTGTTGCTGGTTTCCTCGGAATTGGAATTGGAATTATAATGTATATCTGTATATTATGTAGTTTAAAATCTTTTGGCGTACCTTATACTGTTCCAGTTTCTCCTGCATATAACTCTAAAGGTAATGGATTTTTTATTCCTCCTATTTGGAAACAAGAATATAGAGCTAATTTTATTTCTCCAAAAAAGAAAGAAGCTCAAGATAAAATTAGTATGAAGTGGAGATATTAAATTTGGGTAAATTTGGGGACGGTTCTCTTTTTTCCCTTTGGGCAAAAAGAGAACCGTCCCCAAATTTACCTTTTTATTTTTTCATCTAAATTAATTATTTTCTCTATATTTTTATCATATTTTAATAAATAGTTTTTTAAATCCTCTATTTCTTTATTTGCCCCTTCCTCATCACCTTGCAGATTATATATTAGCTCATATTCTAATAAAGTGTATTCGTTGTAATTTTCCTTTATCTCAAAACCTTTCAATAATTCCTTTTGTTTCATATTCTCTACTATATATTTTAAATATCTATCATCAAAATCATCTAAATTTTGAATTCTGCCTACACGTACTACTATAAATTCTATTTTTCTATATTTCCATTTTAATGGTTTTACTCTATATGTAATTATTTTATCTCCAGCTTCTCTTGATATGGTTTTTAAATTCATATTATATCTTTCTTCTATATGTTGTACTGCGTCAAAACTATTAAGTCCCCCCATAAAATTACTCAAAGCAAAAAATAGTAAACCAAAAACAACTATAAATCCTGCACTTGCCCATATAATTACAATTCTTCCTATTGTTCTATTCATTTTGAAAATGAAACTTTTTTTATTGCCTTTTTTCTTAACATCATTTTCTAATGTTTCCATTTTCTTTTTTCTTTCTTCTTGCTCATATTGAAATTGTTTCATTCTTTCATTTAATTCTTTTTCTTCTTCGGTCATAAACAAACCCCTTTATTAATTTATTTTTTCCCTACATAATAATTCTTTTTTCCTCTTTTAATAATAACATAAGTATTATCTATAAACATTAAGTCTGTAATAATTGTATTTATATCTGATACTTTTTCTCCGTTTATTGATATTGCTCCACTAGAAATAAATTCTCTAGCTTCTCTTTTACTTGATGCTGCGCCAACATT
>CALXJW010000040.1 GCA_944388725.1 uncultured Clostridia bacterium
GTAAATAACATGGTTCTTGCATTATCATCGGCTCTTAATAATTTAACAAAATTTTGGTCTGAATTTGGATCAATATCTGTTTTTTCTTTTATGTCTGTTTTTACTTTTTCATATTTATCATATGAAACATCTTGTTGAGTTTGTTGAGTTTGTCCTGTTAATTTTTTTTCTTTATATTGTGTCTTAACTACCGAATAAGAATATGGTACTCTGTTACCTTGACCATCTATTTTAATTTCGGTTTTTGTTTCTGTTTCAGAAGTAACTCCATTATCACTCCAATCTTCATCTTCTATCTTGGCCTCCTCTGGTGCATAAGTATCTTGAGTTTGATTTCTTTTATAATCAGCTCTTATTTCTACAATCCAAGTATTAGCATATATGATATCTTTTTGAATGGTGTTATTTGTAACTGTTATAGTATTTTTTTCATAATATGAATATGATGTTGGTGGATTTGTCCAATCCTCACTTTTTATTAGTTTATTATCATTAGCATTTCGTTCTTCATATCTTTCTCTAAAATTTTCTGTATAATTTTTCGTATTAGTAGTTACAGTTGTTGTTGTTGAATCATAAATACCTATTATAATTTGAGAATTATAGGCTAGAGATGCTAAATTCAATACAAATTCATCACTCTCTCCCATAACTAGTAGTGCCCATAAATAATTAAATGGTAATGTATATTGGCTTATATTTGATTTATAATTTATTGTAGTTTTACTTGCAGTATAAAATGTGTATGACGCATTAATCAAGTCTTGGGTATTTGATGTTACTGTATATTTTGAATTATATTCATTTTTTATTGTATCTTCAGTAAGCCCTTGATTGATTTTTTCCCTATCCTGTAATGCTGTATTGTTACTTTCAAAACTACCTTCTTCTTCACTCCAAGTCGCCACAACTGCATTTCCTTCATCATCTAAGGTATAATAGTTAAATACATCTCTATCGCCTGAATTGATATAGTTTTGAAATTTTGTTTCAAACTCTTCTGAATTTGTATATGTTAGAATAATAGGTCCATCATCAAAATTAATCAGACCATCACTATTTGCATCCTCTAAACTTGTAGCTCTTGCAAATTGTATTACCCCATTTAATTTATCAGATGCTATTCCATCAAGTTTAGGATATTGTGTTACAACTTCTGCATTTAGCAAATATTCTAAGTCTTCTGGTTTTTTTAAGTATTTAGAATAATCGTTGTTTATGCACCATAATATTTCTGCAATAGAACAATCATTTATACTAGTTATATTTTCCCCTAATTTATTATTCATTCCTAATATTTCTATCATTTCAGTTTCTGTCATACTATCGATTCTAGATTGAGTATATCCCTTTGCTAATAATCCTTTTTTAACTATTTCTAATTTATCTGCAGTTATTCCTTCTGTTGTTGATAACTTTACATTATTAGTGTAAGTTGAAGGATTTCCCTTTTCTTCCTCTTCCCAAGTTCCTTCATCTTTCAGTATAAACCATGTAAAAGCTGAAAGTGTAATTAAAAAAAGAATAACTGGTAACGATATTATTATTACTTTTCTTAATATACTTAATCCTACCTTTTTTACCTTTTTCATAATATCGTCAAATGTATTATTTTGATTATTGTTTTCGTTTTCTATTGCCCTCACCTCTTTTATCAATCTTGCTTCTTTTTATATTATACCATGTTCAATTTAACTTTACTACTTTTTTCGACTTTTTATTAAAAAAATTGCATCACAGATGCAATTTATAAATCAATCTTTATTTCTTTTTTTTCTCTAAGTTCCTCTATATTATAATTTAAATTAACATCAGCAAATATAATATTGCTAGTTTTTCTTTCTAAACTATAAGTTTTAGCAAATTTTATTTGTATACTTGTAGAAAATCCATTTTCTATTTTTAACATATTAATAGGTATTTCATTTATATCCGCATAATATTCGGCTTCGTTTTCATCTTGTAAATATATTGTTTTTGTACTTTGTTGTGAGTCTAATAAAATTGAATTACCAGTATTATTTTGTACTTGAATAGTATATTGTTCATAATCCATATAAGTTTTCACATCGACAATAGTAAATTTTATTCCATCTCTTTCATATTCCTTATCAATTTTTTCTTTTTCTATAAAGCTATTGATATTTAATTTTATATCCTCGCCTTCACTCACCACTGTCATATAATCTTGTGTTTTTATTCCATTGGCATTTCCTGTTTCCATTATATTTGATTGTATATCGACTTTATATGTGTTTTTCATCCAATTTTCTATTGCTGCACTTTTTTTATTTCCGGCAAATATAACATCATAATATAAGGTTTTAAATTTGTTTATATCCGAATAAATTTCTTGCTTACAATCTGTTGACAGATAATTATAAGCTTCTTCTATATTACCATTATTACATGCTGTAATAAAATTCTCAATTATAGTACTAGCATCTTTTAACGAATTATTATTAATGTTTTCTCCTGTTATAGCAGATTCATCATTCACCAAATATGAATTATTGTTTATAATTGTATTTTCTTTAATATTATTGGAAATATTATTATTCTTTAATATTTGTTCATTATTTTGAGCTAATATTCTATTTATTATTTGAATAGATAAAAAGACTAGAACTATAAATAGTATACATCCCCATATTTTATATTTATTTTGATAATAATATCTTATTAAATTATGCATATATTTATAGTTCCTCCTCTATTAATTTAATTCTTCTCTATTAATTGCTCTAATTTTTTTCTCCATTTCTTCTTTCTGTGCTGCAGTAAGTCCTCTTTTTCCTAATCTCTTCATAACTTCTTCAAGTCCTTTTTCTGTTTTTGCTGATTTAGCTAATTTAGCAGCTGCAATACTTTTTGTGTCAGTATGATTATGTTCATTTAATTTCATTGCTCTAATAATTGTAGTATTATCTGTAATACCTTGTGCTCTATATACACATGCCTCTTTCATAATTTCATCTAAATCTTTTCCTTTTACATTATCAAATTTAGATGAATATAATTCTCGCATTTCTTTGTCTTTCTTGAATTGATCATCTAATTTTTTATTTTTCTTTTCTTCATATTCATCTGAACCATATTGTCGTTTTAACGCTTCTTCATGG
Source organism: uncultured Clostridia bacterium (assembly GCA_944388725.1). Taxonomy (GTDB): domain Bacteria; phylum Bacillota; class Clostridia; order TANB77; family CAG-508; genus CAG-269. The sequence continues at coordinate 3,123 of CALXJW010000040.1, forward strand.
CGTTGTTGTGCTTTTCCCAAGCCACTTCCGATTCTATTTGTTAACCCTTGTCCAATTGATGCCCCTGCATAAGCTCCTGCAGAGCCATATTTTAAAACATCTCCTGGGCTACCTGTAGCTATACCTGCTGCTATACCAATTCCTGCTGCAGTAGCTCCTAATCCATATTTAACTGCTAATCTTGCTCCACCCGTTGCAAAACCGGCTATTTTCTTTTTAGTAAAATTTCTTGAAGCAAAGTTTTGCGCTCTTGCCGCAATATATCCGCCAACTTTTGAAGACTTCTTTTTATTTTCTTGTTGTTCTGATGTTTCATCATCATCACTATCATCATCTTCTTCTGAATCATCTGACCCTGGATTTGGCGTAGGTGGTGGTGGGTTGTTTGGATCTTCATCATTGTCATCTAGTGGATTTGGTGGTGGTGGGTTGTTTGAATCTTCATCATCGTCATCTAGTGGGTTTGGTGGCGGTGGGTTGTTTGGATCTTCATCATTGTTGTCTGGTGAATTATTATATTCTCGTCCAAGATTATCTAATAATGAATCTGTTGTATTTCCAGAGTCAGCTGTTCTTATTTCTGGCTTTTCTTCTTTTTCAGAACCTTTTCCAGAACCGCCTTTTTCTGGATTTTTTCCACCTCTATTAGCGAACTTTGATAGTGACTGTACTGCTGAAATAGCCATGGCAGCTCCTGCTGGACCAGCTAAAAATCCTGGTGAAGATGCTTTATTAAATCCAAACATATTTCTTAAAAATTTTTCTGCTGGAATCATAAATCCTAAAGCAACCAAAGAATATATTATATTAGTTGATGCTAATTCAAACGCCATGCTTACAAATACAATATAAAGCAGTAGATGAAATGGTTGTATTATTAAATTTATAAAATATTCTTTAACCCACATATCAAATGCTTGCGCTTTACCGTCTCTTATTTTATCTAGAGGATATGTTAATGCAACTAATGGTGCAATTACAGTTAAAAACATTAAATATAATAACCTTTTAGCATATGTAAATGCAAAAAACATTGTAAATAACACTAATACTAAATAACATAAAGTATATCCAACATATTCAGAAGTTCCATCATGTTGCTGTGCTTGAACTCTTATTCTTCCCATTAGATTTGTAGGCCATGCAATAACTTTATTACCATTGCCATCATCTTGTATATAATCTGAACTTATTTGATTTACTGCATCTACTAATTTATCACTTGGTTCTTGAATTATTGCTATATGTATCTTATTTTCTGATAAGCTTGAAACAATGTTAGTAATACCTTCTACAAAAAAATTTGCAAAAACCATTATATATTGCATTAGAAAAACTAAACACAGTGCTATTACCCAATCGCTCAGCATTTGCTTATATTTAGCTTTCTCCGCTGCAATACTACTTATGATTATTCTTATTCCAATATATAATAATACCAACATTAGTCCTACCATTGCAATATTTCTTATTATAAAATACCATTTTGATATTGTTCCTTTTAATTCATATGCGGCATTATTTATTGAAGTCGCCACTTTGTCTCCGTTTTGGTCTTTATAATAATAGCCATCTGCTGTGTCATTCCCTCTATTTTTATAATTTCCTTGATTATCTTTCTCATTCCACTTTTCTAAAGTAACATCAGAACCACTACTTGTAGTTACCCAAACTTCTTTAGGATCAAAGATATTAGGATCGAACATTAAAATTCTTCCTGAAAATATTTCTTCTGGTCCTATAGTAAAAGTTGGTAAAACAACTGTATCACCAAACATTGTTCCCACTACAGAACTTACAGCAGACATTACTCCTCCGCTTGTAAGTATATTAGCAACAACAGCTACAGTCCCTACTTTTAATGCTAATGCCGCTGCAGCTCCTAATAATGCTGGTAATGTTACTAATCCTGTTGCTACTGCAACTACTACTGCTAAAACAACAACAAGTACTGCTCCAACTACTTTAGCTATCGTTTGCCACCAATCTCCCTTTGAATTATCAAAAATTGCAGTCGCATTTGATCCCATTACAGATTTTTGTAAGATATCCATCATGCCATCACCTAATACTAGTAATAAAGAACATATTGGATCTAATAATTTTCCCCCAGCCTTAGACACAATGTCCCCATCTGCATGAGCTATAGGTGATATGCCAAAATTAAAAATGGCTAAACAAATACACAATGATGCGATTAACTTAAATACAAATTTCTTCCTTTCAAAAAACTTCATTTTTTTACTCCTTAATATTATGTTTTTGTCCTGTTTTCAATTAACTTGTTTAGATTTGTTTCTACAAATTCAAACTCTTTTTGTGTTGGAGTTATTTTTAAAATCGCAGTTTCTTGTCCAACTTTAAACAATCCCTCTCCAATTCCACAAGTTACTAGAAATCCAGCTTCTCCTTCACTTAATTTAAATACTTCTTTTAAATATTGTATTTCCGCTTTATCTTGAGCTAAAAATAGTTTTGTATCAGATGAAGTTAAAACTGCTTGTGCTTCTGGTTTCTCATAAAAGTCTTGGAATCTTTGTGAAACTACCGCTAAAGAAACATTTCTTTTTCTTGCACGTCTAGCCATTGTATTTAAGAAATCTACAGCTTCTGGATATGGTAATAACATCCATGCTTCATCAACAATTACTCTTTTTTTTCTAGCTCTTCTTTTATCTTCACTGTTTTTCTTAACAAACTTTTCCCAAATCCATGTTAAAAGTATTTGTTGAGCAAGTGGTCTAGCAAATTTTTCTTCTAGTTGTGATATGTCTAAATTGATAAATGGAGCCCCTTCAAGTAACTCAAAGGTAGATTGTCCATCAAAATATGCCATCTGACCATTGTACTCTCTTATGTATTGTTTCATTACCTTAATTAAATAGCTATAATGAAATCTATAATCATCATTTGTATTTTCAAGAGATTTTCTTTGAATTCTTTTATACCAAGAACCTATTGTTGGCATTTTCTTCTTATTTCTATATAGTTTATCATTTTGATTTAAATTAGCTGAAGCTTCATATAAACTATTAGGATCGCTTGTTATTCCTAATGCTGCATATTCTTCTGAAACAGCCTCTGCTATTATTTGTTTTGTTAATTCATTAACATCTTTACTTCTTGTACTTCCCTTAGCCATTGTAAGCAAAGATTGTGTTACGTCTTCTACTTTATTTTCAATATTTAAAACAAGTCTTTCTCTTCCTGTAATTTCATCTTTTGCTGTTTCTGTTTCCAAATCGAATAAATTTATAACTGTTTTAGATGTTGGACTTAGCACAACATTTATTCCTCCTAGGGATTCTGCAACTATTGTATATTCTCCTTCAGCATCAAGTGCTAAACTTTCAATTCCCATCAATAAAGATGATCTACTTATTAATGTTTTCATTGTTACTGATTTACCAGCACCTGATTTAGCAAATATAACCATATTATAATTTGTAAGTGAACTATGAAAATTATCAAATAATATTGGTGTTCCAGTTTGTTTATTAAACCCAAATGGTATCCCTGTAGGATGGCTTACTTCAGATGTTGTAAATGGGAATACTGTTGACATAGATCTTCTATCAAAAGTATGTTCTTTTTCAATTTTGTCTTCCATTAAAGGTAAATTTGATTTAAATGCATCTTCTTGCAATGCCCATGCTGTTTTTATCCCAACTAAGGATTTAGACATTTCTGTCGCTAATAGTTTTGTTAATCTATTTAAATCATCTAAATTATATGTGAATATTGTTGAAATAACAGATGCCTCATATAATTTATTAAAACCTGCTGCAATTTCATCTCTTAGTTGTTCAGCTTCCAATCTTTTTTGTGTTAAGTTGCTTTCTCTATTTATGTTTCCTCTATCTGCAGCTACAATTCTTTCTGTTTCAAGTTCATTGATTACTCTATTTAATTCACTTTGTGATTTTGCTTCTTGAACAGGTTTAATATAAATAGATGTATTTATATCTCCAAAAAAATACATGTCTCTAAATAATTCTGGAAATGTACACATTCTAGGTAAAGAAGATACAAAAAAACTTCTAGCATATTTTTTTACATTTGAGATTATTTCTAAATGATCTATATTGCTTGCATCTATACCTGATGGTGCAATTAGTTCTTTTATATTTTTCTTTTTAAATAATTGCCCCTCTTTAGCTTCATTATATTCTTGTAGATTTTTTTCTTCCTCTTGTCTTTTTGCCATTTGCTTTACCTCCTTCTTTTGTTTCTTCTAACTTTTCGATTGCCAAATCTTTCACATCTGTTCCTATATATGATTCATTTTCTTCTAGAATCATTCTTGCTACTTCATCAACAAGTTGATCTAAGTTATTTTCTTTTTCTTCTACTTGTTTTTGTATTTCTGATTTAGCTTCATTTACTTTTTCTTTAGCCTTCTCCATTGCTCTTTTTTCAATAATTTTATCTAATTCTTTCATCTTTTTCTCATATACGTCAGGAGCAGTTGAGTATAATTCATTAAATCCCGCTTTTATTGCTTTGTCTAGTCCAAATGTTTCTGCTTCGTCTCTATTATAAGCCATATATAACAATTCAATTAATTCATTAGTCCTTAATATCTTTCCTCTTACACCACACGCAAATAGAGATGATATTATTGATTGACATCTTGTATATAATTCAGAAAAGGCTATGCTTTTTATCTCTTCTTTGTCTAGTTTATCACTTCCTGCTTCACTTGAGTAATAAGGAACTATTATGTAAAAATTTTTATTTAAAATGTTTTTATTTAAGCTCATTCTTTCAGTATCTTGTATTAATGACGTACCATATTCATATAAGTTTGATTGTTTTGTTAGTTCAAAATACGCTTTTGATAACTGCTCATCTGAAAAATCATCTGAGTTTACCATTTGTTGATATCTCATTTGCATTTTTTGGTATTTTTCTTCTATTTCTTTTACCTTTTTTCTATATCCTTGTAAACTACTTTCTAAATTTATTGAACGAGTTTGAATATATATTTGTATAGGATGTCTTAATGTATTTAAAAATTGTACAAATCCTTCTTCTACACTATTTTTTTCGACTGCAGACATTAAATCATAATTTACGCCTTGACAGCCAATTACCATTAAAAATCTGTTACCATTTTTTTGTAATATCATATTGTCTTCAACATTATCAAATTCCATAAAATTAAATATTGATTGTTTGTTTTGTGCCCCAACACTATTAGATTCTTTAGAACTCTTTATTGTTGTAGTTTGGTCTTTTTTTTGCTTTTTATCTTTAAACTGTAAGTATAGAAAAAAACCTATTAACGCAAATATTGCTATTATTATTATTATTAAACTAATTGATAATATTTGTATCATTTCTACGTTTGTTTGACTTGACATTTATTTTTCCTCCTTTGTATATACATACAATTTCTTTTTGTTGTATTTAAATTTTATATATCTCTTAATTATATCATCGATATTTTCTCCTCCTGTTTTTCTAGTAATTTCTAGTCCGTTAGTATCTGGTACTTTAAACATTCCAATTACATAACCTATTAATGCAAAAAATAATGTTATTATTATTCCAACCATCTTTAATTTTAGTAAGCTAAAAATAAAATAAAATATTAATCCTAATCCTCCGCCAAAACAAGTTGTAATTAAAGATTTATTTGAAAATATAAACAATATTCTGCCTTCTCCTTTTACATTTCTTGGCAAATTATATGTTCCCATTTTTTCCTCCTTTGTCGTTTTTATAATTATTCTATTTTATTATAGCAAAAAAAAACGATAAATAAAAGTATTTATCGTTTTTTTTTCATTTTTTTATTCTTAAATTCCTATAACAAAATTGTATACCATGTCTGCCAATGCTGATGCTGCAAATATAAAGACTGCACCAACAATATATGGAATCATTGTTTTCTTATATTCGGCTTTTTCTTCGGCACTACCCATCATATATTTTATACCTAATACAATTAAAATGATTATAGATAAAATAACACCAACTGTCTGTAAAATACCAATAATTTGTCCACCTATTCCGACAATTTCATTAGTTCCATTAACATTTTGTGCCACATTAACTTGACCTGGCGCTAATGCAAATGTATTAGAAACTATCATAAACATTATTAATATTGTTACCATTATTGTTGATAAAACTTTTAATTTTTTCATTTATTTTCCTCCTTTTAATCTGTTTTTTATTACAATCTGGTATTCCAGAATTTTAATAACTACGCAATTTGGGATGCAACGGTAATAACAATTTTCCATATCGCAAATGTTCCAAAAACAACAATACATCCCACTATATATGGCAATAATAATTCTTTTATTTTAGCTTGTTCTTCAATGCTTCCAGCCATAAATTTTATTCCTAAAACAGCACCAACTAGCACTGTTAAAACTACTCCAATAGCAAATAATATATTATATATTTTCTCAACTTCGTCTTGTACGGCCTGTCCATTTATAATATTATTAGAGCTTGTTTTTCCTTGGTTTAAAAAATTGTCTCCTGCACTAAATATATCTCCCCAGAAACTTGCATTGCTTTTTGGTATAGTTATAGTTTGAAATAATAATATTATTAAAAATATTTTTACTATTGTTTGAGCAAGTTTTTTCACAATAATCACTCCATTTTTATTATACACGTTTTTGCTATTTTTCAATCTTTTAAAAAACTCTTTAATCTACTAAAATGTTGTCTTTAGTCCAGTAATAATTATATATATTAGATTTGGTAAAGTTGTTGCACTTACTAGCAAGAAAAAACCAACAATATATGGTATTATTGCCTTTTTATATTCGGCTTTTTCTTCAACACTTCCTAACATATATTTTATACCTAATATTATAAGGAAGATTATTGAACATACTATTCCAATAACATTTATAATCCCTAATACAGTACCTGCCTTTTCTGCTAATTCTGTTTCTGCTCCAATTGTTGGTTTCCAAGAGTCAGGATTTTCTGTTGGATCTTGTAATCCCTGCTGATACTGTTGGAAATCCGCCATATTTGCATATGCTACATTTCCTAATAAGGTTACAACAATAATTATCAATAAAGAAAGTTTTAGGATTCTTTTTTTGTTTCCCATAATGTTTCACCTCATTTTCGCTTATAATAAATTATACAACATTTGCCTTAATCTTGCAAGTTTTTTTACAAAAAACTCTTTTTTTCGATACAATTATAGACTATTTTTTATTATAAATCAATATTTTTATAAAAAAAACATTAACCTTTATCAGATTAATGTTTCTGGCGGAGAAAGAGGGGTTCGAACCCTCGCGCCCCTTACGAGACCTAACAGTTTAGCAAACTGTCCCCTTCACCACTTGGGTATTTCTCCATACTATTTTATATTAATAAAAGTTAGATATTTATATATATCATATCTAACTTTATATTTGTTGGCGGAGAGGGTGGGATTCGAACCCACGGTACGCTACAAACGCACGCCAATTTTCAAGACTGGTGCCATAAACCA
>CALXJW010000041.1 GCA_944388725.1 uncultured Clostridia bacterium
CTTTAAATAATTTATCTGCATAATTTTGGATATTTTCCCATATTGCATATCCATAAGGACGTATTGCTATACATCCTTTTGTATCTGTATAATCTGCTAATTCTGCTTTTCTTACAATGTCTGTATACCATTGTGCAAAATCCTCATCTATATTTGTTATTTCTTTTACAAAATTTTTATTATCTCCCATTATTCTATCTCCTTATTATTTTCTTCTATTAATTCATCAATCACTATTTGCCTATTAGAATCTAATTTATATCTTGGTAGTTCTGGTAAATTTGATAAATTTTCATATCCAAACATTTTTAAAAATTCTTTTGTTGTCTTATATGTTGTTGGTTTTCCTGGTAAATCTGCCTTTCCTGCATCTTCTATTAATCCATATTCTAGTAATTTATAAATTGTTCCATCACTATTTACTCCTCTAATTGCTTCAACTTCTGCTCTTGTTGTTCTTGGATTATATGCAATTATTGCTAATGTTTCTAATGCTGCTGTTGATAAATTCGGCTTAGTTCTTTTATCTAATATTGGATATATGTAATCATAATATTCTTTTTTAGTGCATAATTGATATCCATTTTCTATTTTTATTATTTCTATTCCTCTTTTTTTATAATCCTCTTTCATACTTTTTATTATATCTTGTATTTGCTCTTTACTTATTTCTAAACTCATTATTAATTCTTCTTCTGTTACTATCCTTCCTGCTGCAAAAAGTATTGCTTCTATTATTGATTTATATTTTTCTGTATCCATTTCTCTCTCCATTCTTTCAATGAATATATTTTCTCATTTTTTTAGCTCTATGTCAAGATTTTTGATATTTTATTCCTCTTATTTATTTACATTTTTTATTTTTTATGATAGTATTACTAAAAATATGTAAGGGGTGTTTCTTATGTCTAACGAAAATGATAAAAAAGAAATTGAAGTTATAAACGGAGATGGTTCTAATTTACTTATTTCCCCTGTTTATGACCATATTAAAGATGTTAAACCAAAAAGTAAAGATAAAAATCCTAAAAACATTGTTATTCCTAGCGAAAAGAAAGAAGATAAAAAAAGTGATAATGATTAATTCATTGTCATTTTTTTATCAACAGATAAAAACTGCACATATGTGCAGTTTTTATTTTATCATATATTTATATTTATTTTCTTATTATCCATTTACTAAATCTTTTAATGCTTTACCAGCTTTGAATACTGGAGCTTTAGATGCAGGTATTTTGATTTCTTCTTTTGTTTGAGGATTTCTACCTTTTCTAGCAGCTCTTTTTCTAACTTCGAAAGATCCAAATCCAACTAATTGAACTTTATCTCCTCCTTTTAATGCTTCAGATACAACTTCTGTGAATGCATTAACTGCTGCTTCTGTTGCTTTTTTAGATTCACCTGTTTTTGCAGCAATAGCTGCTACTAATTCAGCTTTGTTCATTCTACATTACCTCCTATAAATTTTGTAATATGTACTTTATTGCGATTAATGCAATGTCTGTACTTCTATTTAGTTTTATTCTCCAAAATAAAATAAAATCCCTCTTTTTTTTAATATATTTTTATTTTTTCTAGAATTTTATATATTTTATTACCTTTTGGTAACATATAAATATCTTCTTTATTATATATTTTTAATTCAAATACTAAAATTATATATATTATTATTGCAAATACTATTGATATTATTGTTGCTCTATTTTCAGAAATTATACCATTTAACGTTAAAAATAGTGTATATGAACATATTATCATTATCATTGTCGCAATTATTGGTTTGATTACAAATTTTTTCAATGGCAAATCTAAGTTTACATATTTCTTTAGTTTATTAAATGCTATTACAAAAGCAATCATTTGACATACTGTTGAAGCTATTGCTGCACCATAAATATTTAATTCTGGTATTGATAATAAAACAAAATTCAAAATCAGTTTAACAATTACTCCTATTCCTAGTGCAACTGCAGGAATTAAAACTTTTCCAAAACCTTGTAATGCTCCATTTATAGTTTGAGACAATATTGAAAATATTGCAGAAATTGCTGTTAATTGTAACAGTAATGCTCCTTCATTAGCATTAGGATATAATAAGTTTAATATTTGTTGTGCAAAAAATATTAATCCTGCTACACAAGGAAGACCAATTAACATTGATGTTAATAATGAAAAAGATGTTCTTTTGGTAGCTGTCTCATTATCTTTTTGAGCTATTGTAGCAGATATAGCTGGTACTAATGCTGTTGCAAATGCTATATTTATTGAAAGAGGTAAATTTATAAGAGTATCTACTTTTCCGCCTAATTGCCCATATAATTTAGTAGCTATATCTGAGGACATATATGTACTTAAAATTCTTTTAACTGTAAAAGAATCAATATTTTTATTAAATGATGTCATTATTGCGCTTAATGTTAATGGAATAGATACCATAAGTATTTTTTTTATAATTTTATTTACATTTTCATATTTATAATTAACACTTTGTTCTATTTCTCTGCCTATTTCTTTTCTTCTTAATCTATAATATATAAACAAATAGACAAAACTTGAAAACGTAGCAAGTGTCGTTGCTATATTAGCTCCTGCTGCCATTAATTCTGTTGAAGTTGAAGTCATATGAGCCACTATTTCAACAATAATTATTGTAAGAGTTGTTTTAAATATTTGTTCTAATATTTGGGCCCTTGCTGTAATTTTTAATGTTCTTCTTCCATTAAAGTAACCTCTCATAACAGATGAAATTGATACAAAAAATATTGCAGGTGATAACGCAATTAATGTCAATTCCGCTTCTGATATTTGAATTAAATTATATGCTAAAAAATGAGCTCCAAAAAACAATAATATAGTTCCTATGGATCCTATTATCCCAAAAGTTACAAGTGCTACTTTAAATATCCTGTGTGCTCCTCTATTATCTCCTATCGCTAATTTTTCAGATACTAATTTTGATATTGCATTTGGTACTCCTATTGAAGAAATCGTTAATAATAATGCATATATCTGATATCCACTTGCATATATAGCATTTCCTGCATCTCCAAAACCTTTTCTATTCGTTAAATATAATGTATATATTAATCCTAATAATTTCACCATAATTTGTGAAATCATTATTATTATAACTCCATGCATAAAACTTTCTGCTTTTATTTTATTTTTTCTTGTTGGCATGTTTTCTCCATTCATTTTTATATAAAATTTTATTGATTTATATAATTTTACTTACTAATGACCAATATAATTCCTAATTTTTAAAATTTTTTCAAAAACTTTTGATAAAGTTTCTTCAAATTTATTGACAAATTATTATTTTTGTATTAAAATTGATAAGTATTATGTTAAAATATGATTTAAATATAAAACTTCTCCCCGGTGGTTTTAAATTTAAATTTCATATAAATTAAATTAATTAAATAGGAGGATAATATTACCATGAATAATATTACATATAGTGCAAAAAAATCAGAAATTGAAAAAAAATGGTATATAATTGATGCAGCTAACAAACCTTTAGGTAGAGTTGCAACAGAAGCTGCAAGATTATTAAGAGGAAAACACAAACCAACTTTCACACCAAATATTGATACAGGTGATAATGTTATTATAATCAATTGTAAAGATGTTATTTTAACAGGAAATAAATTAAATTCAAAAGTTTACAGACATCATTCAGGTTATATTGGAGGAATGAAAGAAGTTTCTGCCTCTGTAATGCTTGAAAAAAATCCTGAAAAAGCTATGATGTTAGCAGTAAAAGGAATGTTACCACACAATTCTTTAGGTAGAAAAATGGCTACAAAATTAAGAGTTTTTGCAGGTAGCGAACACAATCTTCAAGCACAAAAACCAGAAATGTGGAATTATTAATAAGGAGGAACTATAATAATGGCTAAGTCAAATAAAATAGTATATATGGGTACAGGTAGAAGAAAAAGTTCAGTAGCTAGAGTTAGATTAGTTGAAGGAACTGGAAAAATAACTATCAACGGGAAAGATATTGAAGAATTTTTAAATTTAGAAACATTAAAAGTTATTGTTAGACAACCTTTAACAGTTACAAATACATTAACAAAATATGATGTAATTTGTTCTGTTTATGGTGGTGGAGTTTCTGGTCAAGCTGGAGCTATTAGACATGGTATAGCTAGAGCTTTAAACGAAGCAAATGCTGAATACAGACCTGCTTTAAAATCTAATGGATTCTTAACAAGAGATCCTAGAATGAAAGAAAGAAAAAAATACGGTCTTAAAAAAGCAAGAAAAGCTCCACAATTTAGTAAGAGATAGAAATTATCAAAACTCAGAAGTTTTTGTACTTCTGAGTTTTTTATATTTATTCTATTGCATTTAATGCATCTTCTTCTCTTATATTATCAAAATTATAATATGAATCTGGTATATTACCAACAATAACATGTTCTGCTATAATTACTTGGTTTGTTATTGTTTTTTCATAATTTTTTAATGGTGTTACAATTTTAACATTACATTCAAAATTAACATATATTCTATGTAATGTTTGATTTATTCCTTGTGCAATAAACTCACTTTTAACCTCAGTATCAAGTGTTCCAGATGTGGTAACTTGTATAGGAATATTAGGTCCAATTCCAGACAAAAAATACATTCCTAACAAATTTCCAAATGGTATATTTATTTTTGTTTTTTCAATATCATTAAATTCATTTTGTATGTTTTCTGTTAAATCTGATATCATGTTATTTATAGGTACAACATTAGATTTTATTATTACAATATTCCCTGCTTCATCTTTTTCTATTGTATATAATTCTTCATATTGATATTTATTCATTATTATTGTGGATTGTTGGTTTGTAATTATAGTTGCAATTGATTTTGCTTTCTCTTCACACATTGTTTCAAATATCGGTTCAAAATAATTTAAAATCATTTTTATAGCAATTAATAATACAATAATTAAAATTATTAATTTTTTATATTTAGGATTCATTTTCTTTTGTTTATTTTTATTTCCAAACAATGGCTTTATTAAGAATCTTCTTCTTGAATAAATTTTATCCATTATGCTATTCTTATCGGCTCTTTTGCCCTTTTCAATACATATTTAGGTATATATATTTTTTCACCTACATTTATTTTTTCTGGTCTTTCAATTCCATTTACTCTTACAATATCATCTACTGTACTTCCAAATTTTTTAGCTATTTTCCATAAAGAATCTCCGCTTTTTACTACATATATTATAACACTATAGTCTTCCAAATCGTCTTCTTGTTCTTCTGTTGTTATATTATCAATAACAGGTATCTCTGTATTTCTATATGTATTTGATTCAAAATTTAAATCTATATTTGAATTTATTGTTCCTGCTTGATTAACAAATTCTTGCGCACTAACTTCTACTGTTGTATCCACTTTTGTATTTTCTTTACAATCAATTCCATCCATAGTTTCTTCAAAAGGAATATTTATCTTTTTGGTATTAATTCCAACTGATGAATTATCTAAAAACATGAAATTTAATTCTAATTCTCCTTCAAATGTAATTTTTCCATTTAGTTTTCTTTCTTTATTAATAATAGGGTTTATTTCTACATCAACAATATTTCCATTTTCTAATTCTGGAATATTAACTTTTTCTCTAATATTGCATAAATCTTTTTTTGTCTGCTTATTTGTCATTGTATTTACCATTTTTTGATCAAAATTCATTTTTTCAAATGGACAATACATATCTTGTATTAAATCTATTTCTTTTTCTTCATATGCCAAACATTTAATTTCAATTTCCACTTCTACATATACTGAATGTTCTTCTACAGAATTAGGCTTTATTATTATATTTTTTATGGTATATGATGTTTCACATATATTTTCTTCCTTAATATTTGGCATATCTATAAATCCTACTGCAGATAATCTCGTTTGTGTTGTGCAAATTTTACCATCTTCTGTCAAATATACTAATTTTATTTCCAACTCTGATTTTGCTATTATTTTATTATAACTTATTTTTATCTCCTTGTCTAATAAGCACATTTGTGCTTTTAATATTTCTGCTAAGTTTTCATTATTAGGAATAGCAATATTTTCTTTTATATATGTTTTAGTATTTCCTTCTCCTAACAATGAATTTACTCTTATTCTTTTGTTTAAAACTTGTATATTTTCATCATTCATATTTGTTATTATATTTATATCTTCTTTTTGATATATTTTAATATTTATTTCTAATGTAGCTTTTATTGCTATTTTTCTGCCATTTATTATTTTACATTCTAACATTTTTATTGTGGATGTTAAAGTTGCTTCCATACCGCTTTGTACTTCTGGTACATTTATTGTTTCTGAAAAATCAAGCCCTGTATTTAAACCTCTAATATTATCTTTTTCACCATCTGCTAAATACATTATATATGTCAAAATATTCCCATCTACTCGAATTTTTCCATCCAACACTTCTTCTTTATATATGCATATGTTTCCAGTTGTATTTATTGTATTTAATATATCTGGTTTAGAATCTGGTACAATCATATCTCCTTGTACTGTAATCATTTCTTTTTTTTCACAAACTATTTTATTAACTTTTAATGTTTCTTTTGTTGCATTTATATCCATTATAAAAACCTCCTCTACATTTTTTGTTTATTAATGTATATGGAGGTTTGTTTTATTTTATTACATATTTATATTAATTTTTCCTATTCCACCTTCAACAGTTATTGAATTCTCTCCATTTCCTGTTGTTGTTCCACTTGTTATCGTTTCATTATTTATTTTTATATTTCCAATTCCTTTTTCTGTTTTTATTTTATATATCTCTTTACCACCTTGTAAGTTTAATTCTGTTTCGCCTATTCCACATTCTAATTGTGAGTTACCTCTTATATAACCAGAATAAATAAGTTTTCCAAATCCTGTTTCTATTTTAGAATTTGTTAAATCACTATTTTCTATATTTACTTGTCCAGCACCACATTCAATTTCAGCCTTTTCTGATATCAATTCATTGATATTTACTTCTCCTGCACCGAAATTAAAGTCTACTTTTTTAGAATTCAACTTTTCTATATTTAATTTACCAGCACCTATTTCAATATCACATTCTTGTAATTTTATATTTTCTGGAATATATATTACTATTGTACTATCACTATTATAAATAATTTTTTGATTATCTTTTATTTTTAATGTTCCTTGATTATTTTCTATTTTTGTATCTACTGGAATTTGAAATGTTTCTACAAAGAATTTTTCTCCTTCTGATTTTATTGTTAAGTTTACATTTGTTACATCTATATCTATTTTTAAAATATTTGAAAATTCTTCTGTTTCATCTATTTTTTCTATGTTTGTATTTTCAGTAATTACTTGTACTCCATACATTCCTGTACAAATTGCTAGTATTCCAGTTACTATCATCCCTATTATCATTACTGCTAAATATAAACCAAATGCTATTGCTGCATATTTTATTATTTTTTGAAACTCTTTCATATTATAATAACCTTTCTTTTATTATTTTATATCTGTTGCTCCAAATAAGCAAAATGCTTTTATATATAAAGTTGGTAATTGTTCTTTACTGTTTATAACTTTATTATCAACTCCACCAAATAATGAATTTGATTTTATTTGTACATTTACATTTTTAGGTACAATTATATCAATTCCTCCAAATACAGCTGTTGCATTTATTATTTCATCTTTTTCTATTTTTGTATCTCTTAAGTCTAAATCCAAACCACCAAAGATTGCATTTACACTAGCTCCATTAAATTCTTTTTCAGCATAACTAATTTTTTGTCCAGAAAAAGTTGCATAATATTCTTCTACATCTTTTTTATTTAATTCTTTTACTTTTTCATTTACTTTTGTTTTTACAGTATCTTTAAATATTATAATTAATCCAATTATTACTAAAATGGCTGGAAATATTAGTTTTCTAATTTTTCTTATATCTAATATTCCTTGAGCAGATAGTAAAAAGATTATACCTATAAATAGCCATACATAATTCCATATTTTTCTACTATCTTTTATAATTCCAATTAAGCTTGGTATTATAATAATTAATGTCCACCATCCATTAAAAAATATATTTATATCTGTTATACCCATAGCATTTAGACCAAATATTAATCCTAATAGTATGAACACTATTCCCCAAATTAGATTTCCTATTTTTTTCATATATATATTCCTTTCTACTTTTAATATTATATTTAAAATGGCAAAGGGGAAAAAAGAGAACCGTCCCCAAATTACCCTATATATTTTTGTTTTTATACATTTTAAATATATCTTTTAATCCACTTTTACTTCCATAATTTAATATTGCTTGTGAATATATTTTTATAGAAACTTTTGCAACAATTGCTATTGTAACTAATATAACAACTATTGATATTGCTATTTCTTGTGGTGTTGCTATTCCCATCATTACTCTAAATGGCATACAGAATGGTGATGAAATTGGAAGTATTGCCGCTAATTTATTTAATTCACTTGTTGGATTCATCATTGTAAAATATGCTAAATAAAATCCTATAACTGCTACAATTGCTACTGGTCCATTAGCTGATTGTACATCTTCTGGTTTACCTACTGTAGAACCTGTTAATGCATATAATAATGCATATACGGCATATCCTAAAATGAAGTACACACCTGTTATTATTCCTAAAAATGGAGTAATATTATTAAAATCTATAATTCCATCTAGTATTCCTTCTTCTAAGAACAACGCATTTGATATTAAGGCTGTTGCTATTATTGCTGCTATTTGTAATAATCCTACAATTCCTATTCCTATTGTTTTTCCTAATACAATTATTCTTGGTGTTGTTGATGTTACTAATGTTTCTATTATTTTTGATGTTTTTTCTGTTGTTATTGAAGTTGATACTTGATATGCACAGAAATATATTGCATAAAATAATACTAATGACATTAACATCATTGCAAATTGATTTCCTTGTACTTCTTGTTCTTCTGTTTGCTTCATTTCAAAATTAAAATTTGGTACTAAAGTTTGTAATTGTTCTGGTGTTAATCCTAATTTTTGTATTTGCATATTACTATATAATGTTGTTATTGCATTTACAATATTCTCTGGCACTTGTTGTATCATTGATAAATTTTTTACTATGTATTCAAAATTTATTTGTCCATCTTTGTTTGTAATTATAATTGCTTCATCTGTTTCATCATTATTTATTTTTTCTTTTATATTTTCATAGCTTAGATTCTCATCTGATACACTAATTTTATATCCTAAGTTCATTTCATTTAATGTTGATAATGTTCCTTCAAATATATTTTCTGAGTCTACTATTAACATTTTTGTTTCTGAAAATCCTTCTTGATCTCCAGTTATTAAATCCATAATTCTAGGTACATTAAATAATAATACAATTATTGCTAATATTATTAAATTTGATATTATAAATGATTTTCTTTTAACCATATCTTTTATAGTAAATTTTGCTACTACAAATAAATCTTTCATACTATTCACCTACCTTTTCTATAAATATATCATTAAGGCTTGGTCTTTGTAACTCAAACTTTTCAACTAATATATTTTTTTCTACTAAAGTTTTTAATAATTTATGAGCTTGTTCTTCATTTTCAATTTTTATTTCATAATTATTATCTAATTCTTTTTCTACTTTCATTCCTTGTTCTGTAATATATGGTTTTATATCTTGTTTTACATTAATAATTAATTTTGTTGCTGGATATGAATCTTTTATTTCTTTTAAATTTCCTTTTAGTACAGTTTTTCCTTTATTTATTATTACTACATTACTGCAAAATTCCTCTATTGATGCCATTTGATGGCTTGACATTACTATGTATTTTCCTTTTTCTACAAGTTCTATAATTACACTTTTTAATAATTCTGTATTTACTGGGTCTAATCCACTAAATGGTTCGTCTAATACAATTAATTCTGGACTATGTAATATTGATGTTATAAATTGAATTTTTTGTTGATTTCCTTTTGATAGTTTTTCTGCTTGCATGTTTTTATATTCTTCTACTTTTAATCTTTTCATCCAATAGTCTATTTCTTTTATCGCTTCTTCTTTTTTCATTCCTTTTAATTCTGCAAAGTACATTAATTGTTCAAAAATTTTTGTTTTTGGATAAATTCCTCTTTCTTCTGGTAAATATCCAAAATTAACATTTTTTCTTTCTACTTTTTTTCCATTCCAGGTTATTTCACCTGAATCTTTTTTTAGTATTCCTAACATCATTCTTATTGTTGTAGTTTTTCCTGCTCCATTTGTTCCTAATAAGCCAAATACACCCGGTTTATCTATTTCAAAGCTAATGTTGTCTACTGCTAATTTTTCACCAAAGCTTTTGCTTACTTTTTCTACTTTTAATCCCATAATATCCCCTTTCTTATGATATATAAATATCATATTTGTTTTTCGGTACTATTATAATATTTTTTATATAAAAAAACAATATAAATTGGTAAATTTGCAGGATAAAGACATGAAAAAAATTTTCAAAGTACTAAAATGATATAAAAATCAATAAAAACCTGTTCCAAATATAT
>CALXJW010000042.1 GCA_944388725.1 uncultured Clostridia bacterium
GTTTCTTCTTCTGTTGGATTTTCTTCTACTGGTGTTTCCTCTGTTGGTGTTTCTTCTGTTGGTTGTTCTTCATTTGGGGTTTCTTCTGTTGTTTCTTCAGTTGTTTCTGGTTTTTCTGTTGTTAAATATTCATCACTTACATAATATGTTTTACCATTATAAACAATTCTACTCCATAATATTCCATTAACGGTTTTAGTAGCAATTCCTGTTTTTATAACACTTGTACCTTTACTTAAAGCTCCCACTATATTATCACTTGTACTTGTAGTACAACTAGATCTAAGTCTTACACTTCCTGTTGCATATACTGTTTCATTATTTACTTTTTTAAATTCTACACTTGGTGTTTCCGGTTTTGATGGAGTTTCTGGTTCTGATGGCGTTACAGGTGTTGTTTCTTTAGCCTTTACAGTTACTGAAATTTGTTTACTTCCTGTTATTTCTTTTTCATCGGTAGTAGAAACATTTGCGGCCGTTATTGTTATTGTTGCAGTTCCAGATTTTACTGCTTCTACTGTTATTGTTTTAGAATTGTTCTCAATCCACTCTTGAGCCGAACTAACTTTTATAACACTTTGATTTGAACTACTTATTGTAAATTGTCCACCACAATTATTTGCAGTAATATTAAAAGTTGTTGTTTGTCCTTCTTCTATATTTATTGATGTTTTATCTATCGAAAATGATGCATCTACAGCAAAAATTTCACACTGCATTAACATTAATGTTATAACAAAAAGTATTATTATATTGTTTATAAGTTTTTTATTCATTTGCATTCTCCTTAATTAAAATTAATAGTACTACTTCCCATAATGTAATTTTTTATTGACATATAATCTGTTGCTTTTACAGCCCCATCTCCATTCACATCTCCAAGCATAACAACTGTATACTTATCATTAACAACAGTTCCTGTTGCTAATTTGCTATCAGTTGATAAAGTATCTCCATTTTGATTTTTAGCTATTACACTATCTTTTGTTGCACTAGTTAAATCATTTAATGTTACATCTGGGACTACTGTAATAATATTATTGCTTGCATCAACTTTTATTTTATTTGTTTGTACATTATCCAAACTAACATCACCAGATGGTTCTTGCGGTTGCTCTGGTTCAGGATCTGACTCTTGTTCTACCAGCACTAAATACAATTTATATGTTGATTCATAATCATAAGTTTCTCTAGCTGCATAACCTTTTGTTCCATCAGCCTTCATAACATAATCCCAATATGTTCCGCCAACTTTTGATGTAGCATATTCTAATCTTGTAACAATTTCATTTGCATATAATTTTTCGCTCATAGAGCTTCCATTTGGAGATGTTCTTAATTTTAATGAACTATTTACATTTACTCTTACCAATTCTGTTGTAGGTATTGATGGTGTTCCTGTTGGTGATGGTTTTTTACATGTTGTACTAGGCATATTTTTATAAACCGGAATTATAAATGTAAATTCTCCTTCATATGTACCTAATTCTTGAAAAGTTTTTCTTAATGTTGTTCCTTCATTTTGAGCAGCTAGTACATTTTGCATGTATTGATGCCAATATAATTCCCCATCTGAATTTTCAACATCGAATTTTTGAAAATATAATGTATTTTGTCCTCTTGCAATATAACTTGAAGCTATTATCTCTACTCCACCATATATTGATTTTTCTAGTGAATTCCAACCTTTTTGCTGTGCTTTTTTCAAACCATTTAATATTATTTCTCCTGAAGAATTACCACTAGCGCCAATATTAAATACATTATAATATCCTACATATTGCCCTTGATATCCTTGTCCTGAAGATAATGCTGAACCACTTTTCCCTTGTTCTTGTAATATTCTTGCTGCAATATAATATGCATTTACATTACTTTTTTTAGCAGCATCTATAATTGTATTTATATAAGAATCATTATTTAAAAATGTTCCATTTACCATAGTTCTTAATGTATTTATATTACAATCTGTATATGTTAATTCCATAAATTGAAATATATCATCATCATTAAGTGATGCTCTTGGATCCATCATATATTCAAGAGTAGCTTCTGATGCACAATGCCAACTTCCATTATCGTAATATTTATCAGGTCCACATACTGAACAAATCCATTCCCCTGCACAACTGCTAACAGCTGGGACTAAATTTTTAGGTGAGCTACCATGTCCTGTATATTCATTTGCTATAGCATCTTTCCACTCTATATCTGTATATAAAATTTTAAAAGTCCAATTTGGATGTTTGCTCTTTAGTGATTGTATCATTTCTTTTATTAATGGGTATTGATTAGAATCTACAGAATTTATATCTGTAGTTGATGATTGATTTACAGCCAAAACAACACTGTTCATTAGATTTATTAATATATATACTGTTAATAATATAGTTATTACTATTTTCTTCAACATTTTCTACACCTCTTTAGTTTTTTATTGTTTATTCACATTTGTTCGACATAAGTATATCATTTTTTACCTTTTTTAGTCAACCTTAGACAGAATATTTTTTATTACATTTTTATTACATTTTTTCAATTAACTTATCAAATATTGGAATATCTGCTTTTTTATGTTATAATTTTGTTATAAAATTTAGAATGTGAGGTTTTTATGATAGAATTACTTTCACCAGTAGGTGATTTCGAATGTTTAAAAGCTGCAGTACAAAATGGTGCAGATGCAGTTTATTTTGGTGCAAATTCTTTCAGTGCAAGAGCATTTGCATCTAATTTTGATGATAATACTTTAAAAAAAGCAATTAATTATGCAAAAATTAGAGGTGTTAAAACTAATCTTACTTTAAATACGTTGATAAAAAATAATGAAATGCAAGAAGCTATTGATTTAGCATCAAAAGCTTACAAATATGGAATTGATGCAATTATTGTACAAGATTTAGGTTTAGCAAAATATTTAATAAAAAACTTTCCTGGATTAGCTGTTCATGCAAGTACACAAATGTCAATTCATAATTTAGAAGGTGTACATGAATTAGAAAAGTTAGGCTTTTCTCGTGCTGTTTTATCAAGAGAATTATCTATAAAAGAAATTGATGACATCTGTAAAAATTCTAATATAGAAATTGAAGTATTTGTTCATGGTGCATTATGTATTTCTTATTCCGGACAATGTTTATTTTCAAGTATGGTAGGTGGTCGTTCTGGAAACAGAGGAAAATGCGCACAACCATGTAGACTTCCTTATGAATTATTAGAAAATAATTCTGTAATTGATAAAGGTTATTTATTAAGCCCTCGTGATTTGTGTGGATTAGAATATTTACCTCAATTAGTAAAAGCTGGTGTAACTTGTTTAAAAATAGAAGGAAGAATGAAAACACCTGAGTATGTTGCAACAGTAACAAGGATATACAGAAAGTATTTAGATACTATTTTTAGCCCAAAAGATTATACAATAGATGAAAAAGATAAAAATGATTTATTACAAGTTTTTAATAGAGGTAGATTTTCTTCTGGACATTTAGGTTTAGAAGTAAATAATAAACTAATTTATAAAGAAAAATCTAATAATATGGGAATATATTTAGGAAAAATCTCTAATTTTAATAATAATAAAGGTCATATTTCGTTTACAACACAATCATCTTTAAACATTGGCGACAAAATATGTGTTGAAAATAAAAAACATGAAACATCAATTTATACAATTTCTGAATTAATGATAAATAATAAAAATATAAAACAAGCCAATTCTGGAGATTTAATTAAAATTGGTAGAATGAAAGAGAATATTTTTGTAGGTGATAAAATATTTAAACTTTCTGACAAAACACTTTCCACCTCTGCATTAAATACATTAAATAGCGAAAATAAAAAAAATAATTTAAATTGTAAATTAATTATAAAAAAAGATACCCCTATTTCTATCACAATTTCTGATTCAAATAATAATGAAATTAATGTTGTCTCAGAAACTATACCAGTTGATGCAATTAATTCTCCAATAACAAAAGAAAGATTAATTTCTCAACTTTCTAAAACAAATGATACACCTTTTAAATTTACTAATTTTGATATAGATTTAGATGATGGACTATATATTCCTAATATCAGTTCAATTAATGAATTGCGTAGACAATCTCTTTATCAATTTGAACAAAGGCTTATTAGTAGTTTTAAAAGAGATTTACCTATTTTAAGTAAATATGATTTTGATGTTACCCATAATAATACATCCCAAAAATCAATTTCTATTTTATTAAATATTTTAAATTTAGATTTTGATTATTTAAAATTAGAAAATGTTGATAAAATTTATATACCTTTTAAATATTTTACATTTGAAAAATATTCTAATATATTAAAAGATATAACGTCAAAATTTAATACCTACATTTATATGCCTGTTATTATTAGAAACAATTATAATAATTTAATAAGAAATAATTTACCAGATATATTAGCAAATTTTAATATTAAAGGATTTGTAATTTCTAATTTAGGAAATTTAGAATTGTTACAAAATTATAAAAATAATTATGAATTTATATGTAATTATACATTTAATATTTTCAATGACTTAACTTTAAATGAATTAAGTTGTTCTACTACGACTCTTTCACCAGAACTTAACAAAGCAGATATAGAAAATATTAATAATCTTAATAAATGTGAATTAATTGTTTATGGTAAAACACCTTTAATGAATTCTAATTATTGTTTATTGGGAAAAAGTAATAAGTGTTATGCAACTTGTGATAAAAAATGTAATTCTACTAACAAATATTATTTAAAAGATAGATTAGGATTTTTATTTAGAGTTATTCCTGATAACATACAAACTGTTACAACCATTTATAATAGTAAAACCACTTCCATTGAACATAAAGATCTGCCAATTAACTCTGTTCGAATTGACATTTTAGATGAATCAATTGAAGAAGTTAATGATATCGTTAAAATTGTTTCAACTGGTAATAAACTGGAAGGCAATGATTATACTAATGGTAATTTTAATAAAGAAATATAAATCATATATCAGACTTCTTTCTGCGACTTAACCATTTTAGTCGCAGAATTTTTTATATAATGTTTTAATGTACAAAAGGCAGAATTGCAATTAAAAATACTGCTCCTGGTAATCCTAAAATACCGAACTACTAATGATGTATATATATTTAATCCTATATGAAATCCCCAAATGCCACCTATTAAATTAATAACATAAATCAAAATTCCACCTAAAATAGAATTAAAAATTAATTTTAAAATCCACTTTATTGGAACAATAAAAATTTTTCCAATAATAAATAATAAACATATACATGATATAAAAATCAAAAAATTTATATTCATCTTATTAATCACCTCAAAAAATAGTAGTAATATTTTATTATATCACTACTATTTTTATGTTTGATTTTGGACAAATATTCTAAACTGCCATATTATTTTTTCTATACATTCTTGTTTTTACTTCTTCTATTCTGTTTAAAACAATCCCTCTATTTTTGGCTATTTTTATTAAGTAATCTAATTTTGATTGGTTTGCTTTAATTTGATAAATGTAATAATCTATTAAATCTTCTTCTGCAAATTCAAAGTTAATTATTGCTAATTTTAATTTTTGCTTTGTATTATTTATTTCTTGCAATAATTCAATTTCCTTTTCTTTTTCTGTTTTTCCTTTTATCATTTTTTCTAACATATATTCTTCTTGCATAATAATATTTCTCCTTTACATTTTTTACTATTATTGTATGCAAGTCCCATTAAATTTATCCATATATTATATAAAAAATTATGATTCCTATAGACTGTATTATAAATAAATTTAAAATATTCGACATTAATAAATTATTTGTCGCTTCTATAACTCCCAACATTTCATTTTCTTGTTTTTTATGATGTTTTTGTGATTCAAAAAATGTTATTAATTCTGGAATACTTGTTACAAATCCTAAAACAATACCTATTACAAATTCTGGTATATTAAATCTAATACATAAATTTTCCAAATTGTCTCCTAACATATTCCCTATAAAAAACAATAAAATTCCTGCAATTATTAATATCAAAACATTTTTTAAAACTTTTCTTTTATTTCCTCTTTCCCATTTATCTTCTTTTTTTATAATTTCTTCAATTTCTTTATCTTCTTCTTTTAAATATAATTTATGTGCATTATCATTTACTTTTTTAAAACCAATATATAATAATATAAAAATTGGTACCATTGTAATTTTTACTTCACTGTTAAATAATACTAATATAAATGGTAATAATATTGTTAGTATAACTAATATTATATCTACTTTAATTGCCTTGTTTTTTAACGCTTTTTTATTTTTATTTAATATTATTGCTCCTAAATATTGTATGAAATTTATAATATTTGAGCTTAACACATTATAAATACTTGCATCTATAAATCCACTAAAACTCGATATTGATATTGTTAATAATTCTGGTATTGATGTAGCAACACCAGCAATATCTCCTACTGTTTTGGGTTTTAATTTTAAATTTTCTACCAAATTTCTTAATGTTTTTACAAGTATATATTTTGATATTAATACTATTAATCCTGAATAAAATAAAAATTGTAAAATTTCCAAAAATAATTTCATATTTTGTTTTCTCCTTTGTTTTTATTATTAACATTTTCTCCCTTTTTTATTGATATTTCTTGATTTTTATTGTATAATAACATCATTATATTGGTAAATAGTAATTAGTAAATTTTAGAAAGGGTATGATACAAAATGATAGATATTAAATTAATTAGAGAAAATCCAGAATTAGTAAAAGAAAATATCAAGAAAAAATTCCAAGACCATAAACTAGTTTTAGTTGATGAAGTTATTGAATTAGATAAAAAAAATAGAGAAGCAAAATTAAATGGAGATAATTTAAGAGCTGAAAGAAAAAAAATGAGCGAACAAGTTGGACAACTTATGAAATCTGGACTTAAAGATGAAGCTGAAAAAATAAGACAAGAAGTTCAAAAATTAAATGATGCCCTTAAAGAAAATGAAGATTTAGAAGAAAAATATTCTGAAGAAATAAAAACAAGAATGATGAAAATTCCAAATATTATGGATGCTTCTGTTCCTATTGGAAAAGATGATAGTGAAAATGTTGAAGTTGAAAGATTTGGAGAACCAACTGTTCCAAGTTACGAAATACCATATCATGCAGATATATTAGAAAGATTTAATGGTTTGGATAAAGAAAGCGCTGGTAGAACAAGTGGTGTTGGATTTTATTATTTAATAGGTGATATTGCTCGTTTACATGAAGCAATGCTTGCATTTGCAAGAGACTATATGATTGATAATGGATTCACATATTGTATTCCTCCTTTTATGATTCGTTCTGATGTTGTTACAGGTGTAATGAGTTTTGAAGAAATGGATGCAATGATGTATAAAATTGAAGGAGAAGATTTATTTTTAATTGGTACTTCTGAACATTCTATGATAGGAAGATTTAAAAATCAAATTATTAAAAAAGAAGATTTACCTATTACTATGACTTCTTATTCTCCTTGTTTTAGAAAGGAAATCGGTTCTCATGGATTAGAAGAAAGAGGTTTATATAGAGTACATCAATTTGAAAAACAAGAAATGATTGTTCTTTGTGAACCAGAAGATTCTATGAATTGGTATAATAAAATGAAAAATCTAAGTATTGAATTATTTAGAAAATTCAATGTTCCTGTTAGACAACTTGATTGTTGTTCTGGTGATTTGGCTGATTTAAAAGTAAAATCTTGTGATATTGAGGCTTGGAGTCCAAGACAACAAAAATATTTTGAAGTTTGTAGTTGTTCAACTTTAGGTGATGCTCAAGCAAGAAGATTAGGAATTCGTGCTAAAGGAGAAAAAGGAAATTATTTCTTACACACTTTAAATAATACTGTTGTTGCTACTCCTAGAGGATTAATTGCTGTTATAGAAAATAATTATAATGAAGATGGTAGTATTACAGTTCCTGAAGTTTTAAGACCATATATGGGTGGTAAAGAAAAATTAATACCAGTTAAATAATTTTTAATAATATTAAAAAGCGTAGAAACAATTAATTATTAAAGTTTCACGCTTTTATTTCTTTAATTTATAACAAATTTTATATAAAATCTAACATATTTTATTGACTTTTCACTTATAAATATACTATAATAAATATAGGAAATGACAATTCCACAAACGTGGTTTTGCCAAGATATAGTTTTAATAAACCATTAGCTTGGCGTAGCAGAATGGTTTATTTTTTATTATTTATGTAGTTGCTTATCAACCCAGTTCTTATAAAGAACTGCTGTCAAGGCAACGTTTAATGTTAAAGATAGCATTAATGCTATTATATAAAATAGTATTACTTTAACCATAAACATCACCACCCTTCCTACGAAGAATCGTAAAATTGGTGGCAAAACCACATCTGCTTTTTATCATTTCCTACGGTAAGTATTCTACATTATTATTTTTGTTTTGTCTACAAATTCTATTAATTTTATAAATATATTTTTAATTATCAGGATGAATTAATTAGAAATTGTAGTTTATAATTCTAATCATCTAATTTCTTTTTCTTATAAACTAAAGCAAATATTACTAAACAAACAATAAAATTTACTATATAAGTAATTATCATTTCAAAGTTTATAGATACACTTAAATTTTTTGTTATTTCTGCGATAGTATTAGCAAATCTTGTTGTATAAAGGATTTGTGATATATTGTGAAAAGATTTATTTAACTCTCCAAAAGTTGGTAACATTCCTAAAATTATTGTAACAGGAGCACATATACCATTTGCAGCCATTTGATTTTTAACTATTATTCCAATTGTTGCACCTAATACTATTGAGCATACTGATGATAGAAAAACAAATAAATAAAAGTATACATAGTTAATTCCACTAATATCAATTAATGGTAAAAACAAACTCGAACTTACAATAGTAGCAAGTAATACAAATATAGCATTTCCTAAAAAATATTCTAATGGTTTTATATTTGCAAAGATAAGACTTCGGAGTGTTCCTTTTTCCCTTTCTTCCGATATAATTGAAGCCATAATATTCATAGAGCAGAATAAAATGTTAATTGGCAAAAATACTATTGGAAACATCTCGTGTCCTTCCGATATTGAATAATAAAATAAATATGTCATTACAGGGAACATTAAAAAGAATAATAATTGCCTTTTATTTCTAATCATATCTTTAAATGTCTTTTTAAAAATCGCTATAATATGATGAACTTTCATTTATACCAACTCCTTTCCTGTTAATTTAATAAACACGTTTTCTAATGTTGGCTCAGATGAATGAATTGATAACACATCTTCTTGTTCAAACATCTTTGCAATTTTACTTGCATTTTCTTTATTGTTTTTTAAAATAATTTCTTTATTATTTTTAGTTATTATCTTAATAGTATTGTTTTCATTATTTCTCATACATATATCTTTAGGTGTACCAAATTCCACTATCTTTCCTAAATGGAGTAATGCAACATTATCACACATTTTAGTTGCTTCCTCCATATTATGAGTTGTCAAAAAAATAGTTGTACCATTATTTTTTAATTCAAATAATAAATTATGAATTTTTAAAGATGTTGCCGGGTCAAGTCCACTCGTTGGCTCGTCTAAAAAAAGCAATTTAGGATGGTTAAGTAATGCTCTTGCAATCATTAATCTTTGTTTCATTCCTTTTGATAATTTACTAACAATTTGATTTTTAGAATCTGAAATTTCCACTTTTTCTAAGATAGAACTAATTTCATTTTTATCTGCCTTATAAATATTAGAAAATACTTCTAAATTCTCATATACTGTTAGTCTTTCGTATAATCCAAAATTATCCATTACAGCACTAATAGAGTTTGTTATTTCATCACTATAATTTTCTGGTTTTTTACCAAACACTTTTACAATACCTTTTGTGGCAGAGTATTCACCAAGCAAAATTTTTATAAGTGTTGTTTTACCCGCACCAGATGGACCTAGAAATCCAAATATATTACCTTCAGCAACTTCAAAACTAATATTATCTATTACTTTTTTAGTATCAAATTTTTTAATTAAATCTTTTACCTCAATTACATTCATAATTTAAACCTCGCTATTCAACAAATTACAATTATACCATTTATTATTTGCCTATGCAATAATTATTACAAAGAATTTTTTCGTTTGTAACGTTTTTTTATTTATTTTAAAAAAAATATACGTCTTTTTTTCTTAATTTGATATTT